>NZ_JBFRPK010000028.1:0-64744 GCF_041471965.1 Vibrio sp. 10N.261.51.A3 | reverse complement strand
CTCCTCCTACTCGATTTGTGAACCAAGCATTTGTTTGTAGAGGTGTTATTGATTATCTGAATGAATCAGCGCTCAGACTGTAGAGGGCATTGTTTGCTATAACTGACCTGTTTATTCAGGGGAAGGGAACAATGAAAAAAACAGTACTCGCGCTTTCAATACTCGCACTCAGCGCATGCAGCCAAACCAGTGATGACAGCTTATTGCTGACGATTGATAACAACACTGTCGTATTTGAATCGACAGGAAAAGGCACTGTTATTGCTGAACAGGAACTCGCTAAAGGTAGCTATACCTTCTCTATCAGCGATACTCAAAATACCTGTGGCACCAACTATGCGCTGGCTGAAGAAAACCGCATCAAATTCAATAAACCCCTTCGCCTAGACGACTGCGCCGAGAAGTCTGAATTAGATATCAAGGTCTTTCGCGCTAACACCTATCAGTTTACGCTCAACCCACAGACCAATGAACTCACGGTTCAGATAAAGCCGAAGCAACAACAAGTTCAAAGCTTTGCCTGTCCTGTACCCAGTGATCAACCAACCACCATCGATGTTACTCAAACCTTTGATGATGGCACCGTGGTAAGAGACGCTCTTTCGGGCAAACAAGTCACAGTAACGAATGGCAGCGTCACCATGCAGCCTGCAGAAAACAGCCAAGGTGTTCTGCTGCTTGAGAAAGTAGAACCAGAAACCAAGGCAGACTTTAGTTGGGACAACGCCACGGTATACTTCGTAATGACCGACCGTTTCCATAATGGTAATCCTGATAACGACAACAGCTATGGTCGCAGCCAAGACGGACAAGATGAAATCGGCACCTTCCACGGTGGTGACTTGGCAGGCTTAACCGAAAAACTCGACTATATAGAATCGCTCGGTGCCAATGCTATCTGGATTACCTCTCCACTAGAGCAGATCCATGGCTGGGTTGGCGGCGGTGATCGCGGTGACTTCAAACACTACGGCTACCACGGCTACTACCATCAAGATTGGACCAAGCTCGATGACAACATGGGCACCGAAGACGAGCTGAAAACCTTCATCGATACCGCGCACAGCAAAGGCATTCGCGTTGTTTGGGACGTGGTGATGAACCACACTGGCTACGCTACGCTTGCCGACATGCAAGAGTTCGACTTCGGCAAACTCAACCTCACGGATGAACAAGCCAAACAAACACTTGGCGAAAATTGGACAGATTGGCAACCCGCTAAAGGTCAGAACTGGCACTACTTCAACAACTACATCTCTTACAGCGACAAAGAAGCGTGGGAAAAGTGGTGGGGCAAAGCTTGGTTGCGCAGCGATATCGGCGCCTATGACTCTCCGGGTTACAATAACCTCACCATGTCTTTGGCGCACCTGCCCGATTTCAAAACAGAGTCGACAGAGACAACCGGGCTGCCTAATTTCTATCTCAATAAGTCCACCAGCGCGACCGATGAACTCAAAACACCTCGTGACCATTTAATCACTTGGCTATCAGATTGGGTGCGCGAATACGGCGTTGATGGTTTTAGGGTCGATACAGCCAAGCACGTTGAGTTAGATGCGTGGGCAGAGCTTAAAGAGAGCACTAACCAAGCGCTTGCCGAGTGGAAGCAAAACAACCCAGACAAGTCCTTGGATGACTTACCCTTCTGGATGACGGGCGAAGTATGGGCACACAGCGTGGTCAAATCAGATTACTTCGCTAACGGATTTGATTCGATCATCAACTTTGAATTCCAAAGTGATATCGCACCAAAAGCGCTTAAATGCCTATCCGATCTTGATGCTGATTACCTTCGTTATGCAGAGAAGATCAACAGCGACAGCGAGTTCAACGTACTGAGTTACCTATCGTCTCACGACACCTCGCTATTCTGGACGCAACATGGCAGTGACTTTGCAAAACAAACCAAAGTTGCAAACGCGTTGATGCTAGCTCCCGGTGCGGTGCAGATCTATTACGGTGATGAAATCGCTCGTGATTTCGGCCCAACCGGTTCCGACCCAATGCAAGGCACTCGCTCAGACATGCCTTGGGATCAAATTACCGGCGAACGTGCAGAGTTGCTAGAACACTGGCAAGCGCTTGGCCAATTCCGCCAACGCCACCCAGCCGTTGCTCAGGGTAAGCACATCATCCGTAACAGCAAGGGCTACTATGCGTTCGAACGCCAATACCAAGATGACAAGGTATTAATCGTTTATACCGGCTCGAACTAAACCTTCATTAACATAAACACCAGAAACTCAAGGGGAAGCTTAGGCTTCTCCTTTTTTTATCGCTAAAGGTACGTTCAATAAGCAAGCTGTCACTCATTAACCAAACTTTATAGAAGTTTTTTACGTGTTAGAGCATTTGGCGCTATGCGTCGCAAAAACATTGCGGTATGTTCAAGGAATACACTGATGGCAGACATAAGGTCTGCCTTAATGACACATAACAAGCAATCACAATGAATTAGGTAAAATTAGTAATGCAGTTCTCTAAGTTTGGCGAAAAGTTTAATCGATACTCTGGAATCACTCGTTTAATGGATGATTTGAATGATGGCCTGCGCACTCCTGGCGCTATCATGCTCGGTGGTGGCAACCCAGCCGCTATCCCTGCCATGCTCGATTACTTTAACCAAGCCAGTGCCGACCTGCTCGCCAGTGGAGAACTCATGGCCGCCCTCGCCAACTACGATGGTCCGCAGGGCAAAGACAGCTTCATCAAATCATTAGCGGCAATGCTGAAAGAGACCTATGGCTGGGACATCAGCGAGAAGAACATCAGCCTGACTAATGGCAGTCAAAGTGGCTTCTTCTACCTATTCAACTTGCTAGCAGGCCAACAGCCTGACGGCTCACATAAGAAAATCCTACTGCCGATCGCACCGGAATACATCGGCTACGGCGATGCCGGTATTGATGACGATATCTTTATCTCTTACCACCCAGAGATCGAGCTGCTAGAAAACCGCCAGTTCAAATATCACGTCGATTTTGAACAACTAAAGGTTGATGACTCAGTCGCGGCTATCTGTGCATCTCGTCCAACCAATCCAACAGGCAACGTACTGACCGGCGAAGAAGTACGTAAATTGGATAAACTAGCGCGTGAAAACAACATCCCACTGCTGATCGACAATGCTTACGGCCTGCCGTTTCCAAACATCATCTTTGAAGATGTCGAACCGTTCTGGAATGAAAATACTATTCTGTGCATGAGCTTATCTAAGCTTGGTTTGCCTGGTGTGCGCTGCGGTATCGTGATTGCGAGTGAAGAAGTAACACAAGCTCTGACCAACATGAATGGCATCATCAGCCTAGCACCCAATAGTGTTGGTCCTGCTATTGCCAACCACATGATTAAAAAAGGCGATTTACTACGCTTGAGCAGTGAGGTGATCAAACCTTTCTACAAAGATAAGTCGCTACGTGCAGTTGAACTGTTACAAGACGCTATCGACGACCCACGTTTTCGTATCCACAAACCTGAAGGCGCTATCTTCTTATGGCTATGGTTTGATGAGCTGCCGATCACCACAATGGAACTGTACGACCGCCTTAAAGCTCGCGGCGTATTGATTGTTCCGGGTGAATACTTCTTTATCGGCCAAGAAGACGAGTGGGATCATGCTCATCAGTGCCTACGTATGAACTACGTACAAGACGATGAAGCAATGCAAAAAGGTATTGCTATCATTGCTGAAGAAGTGAAAAAGGCTTACAGCGAAAGCAAATAGAGATTCCCTACTCGGTCGTTTCTCCCTCTATGGAATGACGATGATAGGACAAATAAAAAAGAGCACCCCATGAGGTGCTCTTTCACTTTTACTTCCCGATAATTTTTAGCTCTAAGGAGCTACCAGTAATTAACCTTCTAGTAGGCTATTACCGTTGATAGCAATCTTACGTGGTTGCATCGCTTCTGGGATTTCGCGTTCTAGGTCGATGTGAAGAAGACCATTTTCCATGCTTGCACCTACCACTTTTACGTAGTCAGCCAGTTGGAATTTACGCTCGAAATCACGCTCTGCAATACCTTGGTATACGAAGGTTTTCTCTGCTTCTGCTTTACGCTCACCTTTCACAATTAGCATGTTCTCTTTTTGAGTCAGATCTAATTGGTCATCAGCAAAACCAGCGACTGCCATAGTAATACGGTAGTTGTTCTCGTCTTTTTGCTCGATGTTGTATGGAGGGTAACCGCCAGAAGAGTTCTTCGATGTATTCGCTTCCATCATGTTGAATAGACGATCGAAGCCGATTGCGTTGCGGTAAAGTGGAGTGAAATCTACAGTTCTCATAATGCTATCCTTTTAGTAAGCAATAGTCTTAGCTGCGAATTTTACTGAGATCGAACCTGTGTGTGATCCAGTAAACAGCTAAGAGATTCAATTCGCATTCCTCGGGTTTCACCTCTATTGGCGACAACGCTGGGACATAGCAATGAATCAATTGTTAAGTTGTGTGCTGCCAAAGTTATCCTCTATTGAGCGATACTTCGTTAGCGGTAATGAAGGTTCTGTTTCTTCTCTTTTGAGCAAGACAGTCATCCTCTTCATAAATAGATATGTGGATTGAGCAAATCAGTTTCAAGATCTTATTTTCAATTATTTTTCTAATCCAATATTTTTCAATCACTTAAAAACAAAAAAGACCGTCATTTCTGACAGTCTTTTCAATAAGATATTGAGTTTTTTGAGGCGAAGCTATTTCGTTTTAGTTCAAGGAAGAGGCGCGGAGCATACGAATGTATGTGAGCACCTCTGACACAGAAATTAAGCGAAAGAGCGAAGTATCAAAGATACTAAACGTCTAGATTTGCTACTTTAAGTGCGTTCTCTTCGATGAAGTTACGACGCGGTTCTACTTGGTCGCCCATCAACGTTGTAAACAACAGATCAGCACCAACAGCATCTTCAATCGTTACTTGCATCATACGACGAGTTTCAGGATCCATCGTTGTTTCCCAAAGCTGATCAGGGTTCATCTCACCTAGACCTTTGTATCGTTGTAGGCTCAGGCCACGACGAGACTCTTTCACTAACCAGTTCAGAGCTTCAACAAAGCTAGAAACCGCTTGAGTACGCTCACCACGCTTGATGTAAGCGCCTTCTTCAATCAAGCCGTCAAGCGCTTCAGAAAGGTCTGCTAGCTTACCAAACTCTTTCGAGTTGATAAGGTCAATGCTGAGTACATGTTCATGAGTCACACCATGAGTACGAACCACAATCTTAGGAACGCTTAAGCCTAGCTCTTCGTGTTTTTCAACTTCAAGGCTGTATTGGCTTGCACCTACTTCTTTCGCGTTTAGCTGTTCAACAAGCTGCTTACCCCAAGCTTCAACTGCCGCGTCATCGTGACACTGCTCAGCCGTTAGACGAGGAACGTAAATCAGTTCGTGGACCAATGCGCGTGGGTAACGGCGGCTCATACGATCAACAAGCTTGATGCCTGCATTGTATTGCTGAACAAGCTTCTCTAAACCTTCACCTGCAAATGCTGGCGCTTCAGGGTTTACGTGCAGTTCTGCATTGTCTAAAGCCAAAGATACTTGATACTGGTTCATCGCATCTTCATCTTTAATGTACTGCTCTTGCTTGCCTTTCTTCACTTTGTAAAGTGGCGGTTGAGCAATGTAGATGTAACCACGTTCAATCAGCTCTGGCATTTGACGGTAGAAGAACGTCAGTAGCAGGGTACGGATGTGAGAACCATCGACATCGGCATCGGTCATGATGATAATGTTGTGGTAACGCAGTTTATCTGGGTTGTATTCGTCACGGCCAATACCACAACCAAGAGCTGTGATTAGCGTTGCTACTTCTTGAGAAGACAGCATTTTATCGAAACGTGCTTTCTCTACGTTAAGGATTTTACCTTTCAGCGGTAGGATTGCTTGGTTCTTACGGTTACGCCCCTGCTTAGCTGAACCGCCAGCAGAGTCTCCTTCCACAATATATAGTTCAGACAGTGCAGGATCTTTTTCCTGACAGTCAGCAAGCTTACCTGGAAGACCCGCTAAATCTAATGCGCCTTTACGACGAGTCATTTCACGAGCTTTACGCGCTGCATCACGAGCACGTGCTGCATCAATAATTTTAGAACAAACTGTTTTCGCTTCACCTGGGTTCTCAATAAGGAACTCAGACAACTTCTCACCCATTGTAGATTCAACGGCAGACTTCACTTCTGAAGAAACCAGCTTATCTTTAGTTTGGCTTGAGAACTTAGGATCAGGCACTTTAACAGAAACAATCGCCGTCAGACCTTCACGAGCATCATCACCAGAGGTCGCAGTCTTCGCTTTCTTAGAGAAGCCTTCCTTGTCCATGAAGCTGTTCAGAGTACGCGTTAGCGCCGCACGGAAACCTGCTAAGTGAGCACCACCATCGCGTTGAGGGATGTTGTTGGTGAAACAGTAGATGTTTTCTTGGTAGCCGTCATTCCACTGCATCGCAACTTCAACGGTAATACCGTCTTCGCGCTCAGAGTTAAAGTGGAAGATTTTTTGGATGATTGGCGTTTTGTTAGTATTAAGGTGTTCAACAAACGCTTGGATACCGCCTTCGTATTCGAAGTGATCCATTTTGTCTTCTTCGCGCTCGTCAATTAGCTTAATTGATACACCTGAGTTCAAGAATGATAGCTCACGTAGACGCTTAGCTAAAATGTCGTAATGGAACTCGATGTTAGTGAAGGTTTCTTCACTCGGCCAGAAACGAATCTCTGTACCTGTTTTATCCGTGTCACCGATAACCGCTAGTGGCGCTTGAGGCTCACCGTGGCTGTAGGTTTGAGTGTGGATTTTGCCACCGCGGTGGATAGTAAGAGTAACTTGCTTAGAAAGTGCGTTAACTACTGAAACACCAACACCGTGCAGACCACCAGATACCTTGTACGAGTTATCATCGAACTTACCACCAGCGTGAAGAACCGTCATGATTACTTCGGCTGCAGATACGTTTTCTTCTGGGTGCAATTCTGTTGGAATACCACGGCCGTCATCGCTCACAGACACAGAACTATCTTCATGGATAGTTACAATGATGTCATTACAGTGACCAGCTAGCGCTTCATCAATAGAGTTATCTACCACCTCAAAAACCATGTGGTGCAGACCGGTACCATCATCCGTGTCGCCAATGTACATTCCAGGACGCTTACGTACCGCATCCAGACCCTTCAGTACTTTAATACTCGATGAATCGTAATTATCTGACATAGTTACTCTCTGACTAATTATCCTTGCTCTATTTTGCCATGTTCCACATGAAACATCCTGCTATTTTCGTCATGCATATCTGCAATCTGATCAGCGGTAATAGAGCTTACAAAAACTTGAGCCTGGGTCGCCTTTAAACACTCAGCAAGACGTGCTCGGCGTTGGCTATCTAATTCGGAAGCGAAGTCATCTATCAAATAGATGCACTGCTTACCTGTCATTTGAGTGAGGTGTTGCCCTTGTGCTACTCGTAGCGCGCACACCATCAACTTCAATTGACCTCGTGACAAGACATCTTCCACTGGAGTGCCGTTCACTTTTATCTTCAGATCCGCTTTGTTTGGCCCACTAAAGGTGTAACCAAGCTGCTGATCCCTTTCAAAATTCTTTTCTAATATATCGGCGTACGGGGTGTCTTTGTCCCAGCCACGATAGTAGTTAATCTTTATCTCAAACTCAGGAAGGAAGGTCGCACAGATTTCTTCGGCGACTTCTTTGAGCTGATCAACGTAGGTGGCACGCCACTGACTGATGCTTTCTGCTAAACGGGCCAATTCTTGGTCCCAATAGCTCAGCTCTCGATAGTGCGTTGCCGTTTTCAATAAGGCGTTTCGCTGCTTATTGAGGCGCTTTACCCTGCCCCACGCATCATAAAAGCCCGACTCACTGTGGAAGACTCCCCAATCAATGAATGCTCGGCGATGCTTAGGTCCATCGGTTAGTAAATCAAACCCTTCAGGGTGAATCAACTGCAAAGGTAAGACTTGAGCTAACTGAGCCAACTTTTGCCCAGTTTGACCGCTTATTTTAACCTCTGTCGTGCCATCGCGCTGCTTATTAATGCCAATTGGCAGCTCAAATTGATCCGAGGTCATAAAACGGCCATGTACAAACAGCTCACTACACTCGTTTTGTATGATACGACCGGTAAGTGAACTCTTGAATGAGCGACCATGTCCGAGCAGATACACAGCTTCAAGGACACTGGTTTTGCCGCTTCCGTTAGCCCCTATAAGAAAGTTAAAGCCTGATGACGGTTGAATGTCACAGGCTTCAATATTTCTAAACTGCTTAACGATTAAGCGCGATAAAGGCATAACGTCTTCATATTAATCTTCAATCACGACTCGGTAGGTCAACATAGGGCAGCTTATAAGCGAATTGGCATAACAACGTACATCGCGCTGTCATCTTGCGCGTTCTCGATAAGAGCACTCGCATTGGCGTCTGACATTGAGATGCGTACCTGTTCACAACGCAGTGTGTTCAGAACATCCAATACGTAGCTTACGTTGAAGCCAATCTCTAGCGCGTCACCGTCGAAGTTAACATCGAGTACTTCTTCTGCTTCTTCTTGCTCTGGGTTGTTCGCGGTAATGCGCATCTCGCTATCCGCAAGGTTAACGCGAACACCACGGAATTTTTCATTCGATAGAATCGCAGCACGAGAAAATGCTGAACGTAATTCATCACAGCCAGCTTCAAGTGTCTTGGTGGTATTTTGCGGCATTACGCGGCGATAATCAGGGAAACGACCATCAACCAGCTTAGAAGTGAAGACATAGTTGTTCACTTCAGCTCGCACGTTAGAGTTACCAATTTGCAGTGTTACTGGCTGTTCAGGTGCATCCAATAGCTTCACTAACTCTTGAACACCTTTACGAGGAACAATGATCTGCTTCTGAGCAAAATCCGCACCCAGTTGTGCTTGAGATACTGCCATACGGTGACCATCGGTCGCTACGCTGCGCAGGATAGAGCCTTCAATCTCAAACAACATACCGTTGAGGTAGTAACGAACATCTTGGTTCGCCATTGAGAATTGTGTTTTCTCGATAAGACCGCGAAGTTCAGCTTGTGTCACTGACACTTCAACTTCACTGCTCCAGTCTTCAATATTTGGAAAATCTGCCGCAGGTAATGTTGCTAAAGAGAAGCGGCTACGACCAGAGCGAACCTGAATACGGTCACCATCCAATACCACCGTGATCACTGAGTTATCTGGCAATCCACGGCAGATATCTAGGAATTTACGTGAAGGTACGGTAATGCTACCCGCTTCGAAATCACCTTCAAGCGTTACACGGCTGATCAGTTCAACTTCTAGATCCGTCGCTGTCATCGACAACACGTTATCTTCTACTTTAATCAGTAGGTTTCCTAGAATTGGAAGCGTTGGCCTGCCACCGAGTGCGCCAGATACTTGTTGTAATGGCTTAATCAGGTGACTACGTTCAATGGTAAATTTCATATCTTGCTCTTACGGTCTAAATGGCACTGCGTAATAGTACGTGGCCAAGATTCTGCTTATTAAGGTTAAGAATACTGTGTATTAAGAAGAAAGGGTACGAATCAAGTTCGAATAATCTTCTTTAATGTCGTGGCTCTCTTCACGCAGCTGAGCAATCTTACGACAAGCATGCAGTACCGTCGTGTGGTCACGACCACCGAATGCATCGCCAATCTCAGGCAAGCTGTGGTTTGTTAGCTCTTTCGCCAGTGCCATCGCCAATTGACGTGGACGAGCAACAGAACGAGAACGACGCTTAGACAATAGATCAGCGACTTTGATTTTGTAGTACTCGGCTACTGTCTTTTGAATGTTATCAATAGTGACCAGTTTTTCTTGCAGTGCAAGTAGGTCACGCAGTGCTTCACGCACGAAGTCGATCGTGATCGGGCGGCCAGTGAAGTTTGCATTCGCAATAACACGGTTCAATGCGCCTTCCAGTTCACGAACGTTAGAGCGTAGACGCTTGGCAATAAAGAACGCCACTTCATCCGCAAGGTGAATTTGGTGGTCTTCGGCTTTCTTCATCAAGATCGCAACACGTGTCTCAAGCTCTGGTGGCTCAATCGCTACCGTCAAACCCCAGCCGAAACGAGATTTAAGACGATCTTCTACCCCGTTGATCTCTTTTGGATAACGGTCAGACGTTAGGATGATCTGTTGATTGCCTTCAAGCAGCGCGTTAAAGGTATGGAAGAACTCTTCTTGAGAACGCTCTTTATTAGCAAAGAATTGGATGTCATCGATAAGCAATGCATCAACACTACGGTAGTAGCGCTTAAATTCTTCGATCGCGTTGTTTTGCAGAGCCTTTACCATATCCTGAACAAAACGCTCTGAGTGCATGTAAACCACTTTCGCATTCGGCTTATTATCAACAATGGCGTTACCCACCGCATGCAACAAGTGCGTTTTACCTAAACCAGTGCCGCCGTATAGGAACAACGGGTTGTAGGCTGTACCTGGGTTATCAGAAACCTGACGTGCCGCAGCCAAACCGAGTTGGTTCGACTTACCTTCAACAAAGTTATTGAACTTATGTTTTGGGTTCACGTTTGAGCGGTGATTCAAGTCAACCGCGACAGGCTCTTCATCACGCCAGATATTATGGACAGGTTTGCGAGCTTGTAATTGCGCAGGTGCTGATGACTCAGCGGCCACATCAGCTGCAGTGCGAGTCTGAGTTGGTGTCGGTGTCGCAGGCTTTGGTGCAATCACACGCTTGCTTCCCACTTCAAAATGAAGATGTGGGATATCGTTACCGCAATATTCTTGCAGCAGACGGTTAATGCTATTTAGATACTTATCACGAACCCAATCGAGTACGAAACGGTTCGGTGCAAATAGAGTTAGAGTATTGTCATTGAGTTCCGCTTGTAACGGACGAACCCACATACTGAATTCTGTAGCTGGTAACTCTTCTTGAAGCTGTTGCAAACACTGCAACCAAAGCGAAGATGACACGGTGCCCTCACTCTATTTAAAGTAATATGAAATGACCGCTAATTTTACCTGTTGATAAGTCAGATCACCAGCAATTGATCACAGATCCAGTGAATAAGATCCAAGTTATTCACAATAAATTTGTAATTTATCGGTGGATCCACACATCTTGCCCCTAATTTACTCACACAATGATCCACTTATGCCCGGATCCTTGCTAGTTATCCCCAAATCGGGAATTCAATCTGGTTATGGTTAATAACATCTGGTTATTTATTCTAGTGAGCATTTTCCCAGTAACATCCAAACCCATAAATATAAGGAGTTACCAAATGAATAACTGGATTAAGGCTGCAATTGCGGCTATCGCACTCTCTGCTGCTACTGTTCAAGCTGCGACTGAAGTTAAAGTCGGCATGTCTGGTCGCTATTTCCCGTTTACGTTCGTTAAACAAGACCAGCTACAGGGTTTTGAAGTGGATTTATGGGATGAGATCGGTAAGCGTAACGATTACAAGGTTGAATACGTAACGGCAAACTTCTCTGGTCTGTTTGGTCTTCTTGAAACGGGTCGCATCGATACCATTTCAAACCAAATTACAATGACGGATGCACGTAAAGCGAAATACCTATTCGCAGACCCATACGTAGTAGACGGCGCACAAATTACCGTTCGTAAAGGTAATGCCAGCATTAAAGGCATCGAAGACCTTGATGGCAAGACGGTTGCGGTAAACCTAGGCTCAAACTTTGAACAACTGCTTCGCAGCTACGACAAAGATGGCAAGATCAATGTAAAAACCTACGATACAGGTATTGAACATGACGTGGCACTGGGTCGTGCCGATGCATTCGTAATGGATCGCCTATCAGCACTAGAGCTTATCAAGAAGACTGGTCTACCATTACAACTAGCAGGTCAGCCATTCGAAACAATTGAAAACGCTTGGCCTTTCGTCGACAACGATAACGGCAAAAAACTGCAAGCAGAAGTAAATGAAGCATTAGCAGCAATGCGCGCAGATGGTACGCTAGAAAGTATCTCTCAGAAATGGTTTGGTGCGGACATTACTCAGAAGTAATTACTCACTTTCTCCATTCAAGGCCCACTGCTTTATACAGCGGTGGGCTTTTTGCTTTTGTGCACTGATTAAAAAACCTGATACAACAGTACTTACATATAGAACAACACTGCCAATAAAAATACGAGATAGATTATGGGATTTGACTTTAATTACATGCTAGAGCTGTTGCCAATACTACTGAAGTATTTAGGCACCACGATGGAGATGGCGACCTGGGGCTTGTTCTTTGCTCTGATCCTGTCTCTGATACTGGCGAATATTCGTGTATTCAAAATCCCAGTGCTCGACCAACTGAGCCAACTGTACATTAGCTTCTTCCGAGGCACACCACTGTTGGTGCAGCTGTTCCTCCTTTATTACGGCTTACCACAAGTCTTCCCGTGGATGGTTGGGTTGGATGCCTTCAGCGCCGCTGTGATTGGCTTAACCCTGCACTTTGCCGCGTATATGGCAGAAAGTATTCGTGCCGCGATTATCGGTATTGATCGCAGCCAGATGGAAGCCAGCCTTTCGGTCGGTATGACAACCAGCCAAGCGATGCGCCGAGTGATCTTACCGCAAGCAACTCGCGTGGCACTGCCGTCGTTGATGAACTACTTCATCGATATGATCAAGTCGACTTCACTTGCCTTCACCCTAGGTGTCGCCGAAATCATGGCTAAAGCTCAGATGGAGGCTTCTTCAAGTTTCCGCTTCTTCGAGGCTTTCTTAGCAGTCGCACTGATTTACTGGGGCGTGGTGGTTATCCTCACTCGTATTCAAATTTGGGCCGAAGTGAAACTGAATAAGGCGTATGTACGATGATCAAATTACAAAATATCCACAAGCAGTTTGGTGACACCGAAGTTTTGAAAGGGATCGACCTAGAAATCAAACAAGGTGAGATAATTGTCATCATAGGTTCAAGTGGTACGGGTAAATCTACCCTACTGCGTTGTGTGAATTTTCTAGAGCAAGCCGATCAAGGCACGATTTCGATTGATGATATCAAGGTTGATACTCAGAAACACACTAAGGCAGAGGTGCTTGCACTGCGTCGTAAGACCGGTTTTGTGTTCCAAAACTATGCACTGTTCGCTCACCAAACCGCGAGACAGAATATTGCTGAAGGTTTAATTACCGTTCGTGGTTGGAAAAAACAGCAAGCCCATGAAAAAGCACAACAAATACTTGATGATATTGGCTTAGGTGACAAAGGTGATAGCTACCCAGCCGCGCTCTCTGGTGGCCAGCAACAACGGGTGGGTATTGGCCGTGCAATGGCACTACAACCCGAGCTTTTACTGTTTGATGAGCCGACTTCAGCGCTCGATCCTGAGTGGGTTGGCGAAGTGCTTAACCTAATGAAAAAACTGGCAAATCAGCATCAAACCATGCTGGTGGTTACCCATGAAATGCAGTTCGCGAGAGAGGTCGCAGACCGAGTGATCTTCATGGCTGACGGTCATATTATCGAGCAGGGATCTCCACAGGATATTTTTGGTAATCCACAGGATCCTAAATTAAAAAAATTCTTAAATAAGGTTGGGATCGACTAAGGATCCTTGTGATTTTAGTTATTCTACGTATAATCCCCCGACCGGAATTTTAGTTAACCCAATCATTGACACTTTTTGTGACAGTGATTACAATTCCGCCTCTTTGTTGAGAGGCGTCGGTTTTCCTTTCTTATATAAAGAAGAGAAAAAATGCCCACGCCGGGTTTAACAAAAACCTAAAACTACTGATCAGTAAGGTAATTACAATGAAACGCACTTTTCAACCTACAGTTCTAAAGCGTAAGCGTACTCACGGTTTCCGTGCTCGCATGGCTACTAAGAACGGTCGCGCAACAATCAATGCACGTCGTGCAAAAGGCCGTAAGCGTCTTTCTAAGTAATCTTTGATTATTTTGAATAAGCTAGCCTTCGGTCGGGAGTTACGCTTGTTAACTCCCGAACATTATCAAAATGTCTTCAAGCAAGCTCATCGAGCTGGCTCCCCTCATTTCACCATCATTGCCCGAAATAACTCTCTTTCAAATCCTCGTCTTGGATTAGCCGTTCCGAAAAAGCAGATTAAAACCGCCGTGGGTCGTAACCGATTCAAGCGTCTTACTCGTGAAAGCTTTCGTAACACTCAACACAAACTTCCTAACAAAGATTTTGTTGTAATCGCTAAGAAGAGCGCGCAAGATTTAAGCAATGAAGAAATGTTCAAGCTACTCGACAAATTATGGCTTCGCCTGTCTCGCCCTTCGCGTGGATAGCGCTAATACCCATCTATTTTTATAGATGGTTTATTAGTCCACTCATCGGCCCACGCTGCCGATTTACTCCAACCTGCTCTTTATATGCGATAGAAGCGTTGAAAGCTCACGGTTTTGTAAAAGGGTGTTGGTTATCAGGCAAACGTCTATTAAAATGCCATCCTTTGAACGAAGGGGGCTTTGACCCCGTTCCACCAGTCCAAAAACAAGACAGAGATAAATAACGATGGATTCTCAACGTAATATCCTGTTAATCGCATTGGCTTTGGTTTCTTTCCTACTATTCCAACAATGGAACGTAGCTCAGAATCCAGCACCACAAGCGGTTGAGCAGGCACAATCTGGCAGCACCCTACCAGCGCCATCTTATGCAGATGATCTAGACCCGGCTCCTGGTCAAGTTGCTTCTGCTAAAACTATCACAGTAACAACTGATGTACTGACTCTGTCAATTGATACGGTTGGTGGTGATGTCGTTAAAGCAAACCTAAACGATTACTCTGCTGAGTTCGATTCTGAAGATACGTTTGTTCTTCTTAAGAACGAACCAGGTCACCAATTTATCGCTCAAAGCGGTCTAGTGGGTCCTCAAGGTATCGACCTAAGCAGCACAAACCGCCCTAGCTACACGGTTTCAGCAGACAGCTTCACGCTTGCTGATGGTCAGGATGAACTACGCATCCCGATGACTTACCAAGCGAACGGCCTTGATTACACGAAAACATTCATCCTTAAGCGTGGCAGCTACGCAATGGATGTTGAATACGATGTAGTCAACAACTCTGGTAACAACGCGACATTCGGCATGTACGCTCACCTACGTCAGAACGTAATGGATGACGGCGGTAGCCTAACAATGCCAACTTACCGTGGTGGTGCTTACTCTACGGAAGATACGCGTTACAAAAAATACAGCTTCGACGACATGCAAGATCGCAACCTGTCTCTTAACCTAGCAAGCGGTCAAGGTTGGGCAGCGATGATTCAGCACTACTTTGCAAGTGCATGGATCCCACGCGACGAAGCAGGCAGCAACCTTTACACTCGTGTAATTGGTAACCTTGGCGACATCGGTGTTCGCATGCCGAACAAAACCATCGCTACTGGCGACGAAGCAAACTTCAAAGCAACGCTTTGGGTTGGCCCTAAACTTCAAGACCAAATGGCTGCTGTTGCACCAAACCTAGACCTAGTAGTTGACTACGGTTGGTTATGGTTCATTGCTAAACCACTTCATACTCTGCTTTCGTTCATTCAAGGCATCGTTGTGAACTGGGGTCTGGCAATCATCTGTCTAACTTTCATCGTTCGTGGTGCTATGTACCCACTAACGAAAGCTCAGTACACGTCTATGGCGAAAATGCGTATGCTTCAGCCTAAGCTGACTGCAATGCGTGAGCGTATTGGCGACGACCGTCAACGCATGAGCCAAGAAATGATGGAGCTTTACAAGAAAGAGAAAGTAAACCCACTAGGTGGCTGTTTACCTATCCTTCTGCAAATGCCTATCTTCATTTCGCTATACTGGGCACTAATGGAGTCTGTTGAACTGCGTCACTCACCGTTCTTCGGTTGGATTACTGACCTTTCAGCACAAGACCCATACTACATCTTGCCACTTCTGATGGGTGCTTCAATGTTCCTAATCCAGAAGATGAGTCCGACAACTGTAACGGATCCAATGCAGCAGAAGATCATGACCTTTATGCCGGTTATGTTCACATTCTTCTTCCTGTTCTTCCCTTCAGGTCTGGTTCTATACTGGCTAGTATCGAACATCGTAACTCTGATTCAGCAAACGCTTATCTACCGCGCGCTGGAAAAGAAAGGCTTACATTCTAAGTAAGTTCGATAATAGAAAGAGACAAAGAAAGGCGACCAAAAGGTCGCCTTTTTGTTTTTAGCTGATTACAATTCAGCTAATTGATTAATCGTGAGCGCCCCTTTTTGGCTTTCACATGCTAGCAGGCACAACTATGACTACAGATACGATTGTTGCTCAAGCGACTGCACCCGGCCGTGGCGGCGTCGGTATTATTCGCGTTTCAGGCCCACAAGCAGCCCAAGTTGCGCTTGAAGTTACCGGCAAAGTACTGAAACCACGTTACGCTGAGTACACCCCTTTTAAATCTCACGATGGTTTAGAGCTAGACCAAGGCATCGCGCTTTACTTTCCTAACCCGCACTCGTTTACCGGTGAAGACGTTTTAGAGCTGCAAGGCCACGGTGGCCCTGTGGTAATGGATATGCTCATCAAGCGCATCCTCGCTATTCCAGGGCTACGCGCAGCACGCCCAGGTGAGTTCTCGGAGCGTGCCTTCTTGAACGACAAGATGGATTTAACCCAAGCAGAAGCGATTGCTGACCTCATTGATGCCAGTTCAGAAGAAGCGGCGAAATCAGCTCTGCAATCGTTACAAGGCGAGTTTTCAAAACGCATTAATACGCTGGTGGACTCTCTGATTCACTTACGCATCTATGTTGAAGCCGCTATCGACTTCCCAGAAGAAGAGATTGATTTCCTTGCTGACGGTAAAGTAAGTGCTGACTTACAAGCTATCATCGACAACCTCGAAGCGGTTCGCCAAGAAGCCAATCAAGGTGCCATCATGCGTGAAGGTATGAAGGTGGTGATTGCAGGTCGTCCTAATGCCGGTAAGTCGAGCTTACTGAATGCATTATCGGGTAAAGACTCCGCGATTGTGACTGATATTGCAGGTACAACCCGTGATGTACTTCGTGAACATATCCATATTGATGGTATGCCACTGCACATTATTGATACCGCAGGCCTGCGTGAAGCCTCGGATGAAGTCGAAAAAATCGGTATTGAACGCGCTTGGGAAGAAATTGCTCAAGCCGATCGCGTTTTATTTATGGTCGATGGCACCACTACCGATGCAACCGACCCGAAAGATATCTGGCCAGATTTCGTTGATCGTCTGCCGAATAACATCGGAATGACCGTGATTCGTAACAAAGCCGATCAAACCGGTGAAGATCTCGGGATTTGCCATGTTAATGATCCAACTCTGATTCGACTATCAGCAAAGACGGGACAAGGCGTTGATGCACTACGTAATCACTTAAAAGATTGCATGGGCTTTGCTGGTGGCAATGAAGGTGGCTTCATGGCACGTCGTCGCCACTTAGATGCCCTAGAACGCGCATCTGAGCATCTAGATATTGGCCAGCAACAGCTCGAAGGCTATATGGCAGGAGAAATCTTGGCAGAAGAACTGCGTATAACGCAGCAACACCTTAACGAGATTACTGGTGAATTCAGTTCCGATGACCTACTCGGCCGTATCTTCACCTCTTTCTGTATTGGTAAATAACCTTTAAAGGCCGGCTCATGCTGGCCTTTTTCTTTAGTAAGGACAGCTTAATGATCCACATTATTACAGGCAGCACCTTAGGTGGTGCAGAGTACGTTGGCGATCACCTTAATGATCTTCTTGAAGAGCAAGGCCACGAGATCACCCTTCATAATCAGCCTGAATTCGATGATATTCCCCAACAAGGCTTTTGGTTGCTGGTGACTTCAACTCATGGTGCGGGTGAATTTCCAGATAATATTAAGCCGTTTATCGACGCATTGACCCAGCAATCTCCAGATTTAAGCCCGGTTCGCTTTGCTGTCGTGGCGCTTGGTGATTCGAGTTACGATACCTTCTGTTTGGCGGGAAAATCAGTCCACAGCCAGATGAAAGAGCTCGGTGCTCAGCCTATTTCTGACTGTTTTACCATCGATGTATTGGAAACTCCGGTACCAGAAGACGCAGCAGAAGCTTGGTTCAACGATCATAGCGACCAGTTTTAACCTCTCTCCTCTCTCAAAAAGCGGCTTATGCCGCTTTTTTTGTCTCTGAACATCGTGATTGTGAATAACTTTTTTTCAAAAACATCGAAAATTAGCGATCTATTTTCAATTTCTGCTGTGGATAAGATCATACATATACGGTGATTAACCTATAGTTATCCAAATAACAAGTTTTAGGCTAATTTCCTCCTGTGAATAAGTAGCCATTTTGATCCCAGCTAATCCTCATCCTGATCAAAGTTAGATCACATCATTTGATCCAAAAAAGATCCATGATCTCGTTGATCATTTCCGACTTATCCACAGATACCCTCGATCCTAATAATAGATCTAATAAAAGATCTCCTTAAAGATCTTATCTATATTAATTAAAAACAGCTTTTTCGAAAAATCCCAAAAACGTTTTCTCAGGCTATGAAAACAGGTAGAATATCGCTCCTTTTTATCAATCTAGAAAACGTTTGAATACCTGAGGTCGGTTCATGCTTTATCACGAAAAATTTGACGTCATCGTTGTTGGTGGTGGCCATGCAGGAACGGAAGCCGCACTCGCATCTGCACGTACTGGTCAAAGTACGTTATTACTTACTCATAATATCGATACACTAGGACAAATGTCTTGTAACCCAGCCATTGGCGGGATCGGTAAGGGCCACTTGGTAAAAGAGGTCGATGCAATGGGTGGATTAATGGCGCAAGCTATTGATCATGCAGGTATTCAGTTCAGAACATTGAACGCATCAAAAGGCCCTGCGGTTCGTGCTACTCGTGCACAAGCTGACCGCGCACTGTACAAAGCCTTTGTTCGTAACGTTCTTGAAAACACGCCAAACCTGACTTTGTTCCAACAGTCGGTTGATGACTTGATCGTTGAACAGGATCAAGTGGTAGGTGTGGTAACGCAGATGGGCCTTAAGTTCCGCGCAAGCGCTGTGGTTCTGACTGTGGGCACATTCCTAGGCGGCAAGATCCATATTGGTATGGAAAGTTCTTCAGGTGGCCGTGCTGGTGATCCACCATCGATCGCACTGGCTGACCGTCTTCGTGATCTTCCATTCCGAGTTGATCGCCTGAAAACAGGTACTCCTCCTCGTATCGATGCGCGTAGCGTTGATTTTTCTGAGCTTGAGGTTCAGCACGGTGATAACCCGACGCCTGTTTTCTCGTTCATGGGCAGCCGAGCTCAACAACCTCGTCAAATTCCATGTTACATCACGCATACCAATGAAAATACGCATGACGTAATTCGTGCCAACCTTGATCGCAGCCCTATGTACGCGGGTGTGATTGAAGGCATTGGCCCTCGTTACTGCCCTTCGATTGAAGACAAAGTAATGCGTTTTGCTGACAAGAACAGTCACCAAATTTTTATTGAGCCAGAAGGTCTAACGACTCACGAGCTATACCCGAATGGTATCTCTACCAGTCTGCCGTTTGATGTACAGGTTCAAATTGTTCGTTCGATGAAGGGCTTTGAAAATGCTCATATCGTTCGCCCTGGCTATGCGATTGAGTACGATTTCTTTGATCCTCGCGACCTTAAGCTGACTTACGAAACTAAGTTTATCAAAGGTCTATTCTTTGCGGGTCAAATCAACGGTACCACTGGCTATGAAGAAGCGGCTGCACAAGGCTTGATGGCCGGTCTGAATGCAAGTTTGTTTACTCAAGGCAAAGAAGGCTGGAGTCCACGTCGTGACCAAGCTTACATGGGCGTGCTTATCGACGACCTATCTACCATGGGTACCAAAGAACCTTACCGCATGTTTACGTCTCGCGCGGAATACCGTCTGCTGCTTCGTGAAGACAACGCTGATATCCGTTTGACGGAAAAATCACGTGAACTTGGCTTGGTGGATGACGCTCGTTGGGCTCGATTCAATGAGAAAGTAGAAAACATGGAGAAAGAGCGTCAACGTCTGAAAGAAACGTGGATTAATCCTAAATCTGAAGATATTGATCAACTGAACCAAATTCTTAAAACACCAATGTCTCGTGAAGCGAGCGGTGAAGATCTTCTTCGTCGCCCTGAAATGACTTATTCACAGCTAACTGCATTGGATCGTTTTGGTCCTGCACTGGAAGATCAACAAGCGTCTGAGCAAGTTGAGATCCAAGTGAAGTACGATGGTTACATTCAGCGTCAACAAGACGAAATTGAAAAATCACTGCGTCATGAAAACACCAAACTGCCTGCTGATATCGATTACAGCAAGGTAAAAGGACTTTCTAACGAAGTGGTTCTTAAACTAACGACAGCTAAGCCTGACTCAATTGGTATTGCTTCGCGAATTTCAGGTATCACACCTGCAGCAATCTCAATTCTGTTGGTTTACTTGAAAAAACACGGCCTGTTGAAAAAAGGTGAGGAAGCATAATGAGCGCATTACGCGAAAAACTGGATCACCTGATTGGCCAGACTGAACTTGAAGTATCTGAAAAGCAACGTGGCCAGTTGGTTGGCTACGTTGAGTTACTGAACAAGTGGAACAAAGCTTATAACCTAACATCAGTTCGTGACCCACAAGAAATGATGGTGAAACATATCTTAGATAGCATCATTGTTAGCACTCACTTACAAGGTAAGCGCTTTATCGATGTGGGTACGGGACCTGGTCTTCCTGGGATTCCGCTCTCAATCATGAATCCAGACTGCGAGTTTTACTTGCTAGACAGCCTAGGTAAGCGTATTCGTTTTATCAAACAGGTGATTCATGAGCTGGGTATCGACAACGTGGTACCGGTTCAAAGTCGCGTTGAAGAATTTCAACCAGAAGAAAAGTTTGATGCAGTGCTCAGTCGTGCATTTGCGTCAATGACAGACATGGTAGAGTGGTGTCACCATTTACCTAAAGAGCAATCCGGTGTATTTTTGGCTCTTAAGGGACAACATCCTAGAGACGAAATCGACCTGTTACCTGAATGGTGTTCAGTGACAGACATTAAAGCTTTGCAAGTGCCAGAGCTTGATGGAGAGCGTCATCTAGTTACTTTATCGCGTCAGGGATAATCAGCGAGGCCATAGTGGGTAGAATCGTAGCAATTGCCAACCAGAAGGGTGGCGTAGGAAAAACAACAACTTGCATTAATTTAGCAGCATCAATGGCGGCAACAAAACGCAAGATATTGGTTGTTGACCTCGATCCTCAAGGTAATGCCACTATGGCGAGCGGTGTCGACAAGTATCAAGTTGAAGCAACAGCTTACGATTTGTTGGTTGAAGACACCCCATTTGATGAGGTGGTTTGCCGGAGTACATCTGGCAATTATGACCTCATCGCCGCGAACGGTGATGTTACTGCGGCAGAAATCAAGCTGATGGAAGTGTTTGCTCGTGAAGTTCGTTTAAAAAATGCACTCGAACCCATTCGCAATAACTATGATTTCATCTTTATTGATTGTCCGCCCTCATTAAACCTTCTTACAATCAACGCGATGGCTGCGGCCGACTCCGTATTGGTTCCTATGCAATGTGAATACTTTGCTTTGGAAGGTTTGACTGCATTGATGGATACCATCAGTAAGCTAGCGGCTGTTGTAAACGAGAACCTGAAGATCGAAGGTCTTCTGCGTACTATGTACGATCCTCGCAACCGCTTATCGAACGAAGTATCTGATCAACTCAAAAAACACTTTGGTAGCAAAGTCTACCGAACTGTGATCCCTAGAAATGTGCGTCTGGCAGAAGCCCCGAGTCACGGCAAGCCAGCAATGTACTACGACAAATATTCCGCAGGAGCTAAGGCTTACCTTGCTCTTGCTGGCGAAATGTTGCGTCGTGAAGAAGTCCCAGTATAGGTCCAACCAAAGGAATTCGCTCAATGTCTAAGCGTGGTTTAGGAAAAGGGCTAGATGCATTGCTTGCAACTAGCTCATTGGCTCGTGAAAAACAGCAAGTTGCTTCTCATAGTCAGGCGTTGTCGGCTGATGGTGAGCTTATTGAACTGGCTGTTGGTTGCTTGAAGCCTGGTGTATATCAACCGCGTAAGGATATTGCGCCTGAAGCGCTAGAAGAGCTGGCAGCATCAATTCAATCTCAAGGCATTATCCAACCGATCGTAGTTCGCCCATTGGCGCACGACCAGTTCGAGATTATTGCTGGTGAACGTCGTTGGAGAGCGGCTCGTCAAGCTGGCCTTAAACAAGTGCCATGTTTGGTCAAGAGAGTCGAAGACAAAGCCGCTATCGCGATGGCGTTGATTGAGAATATTCAGCGTGAAGATCTGAATGTTATCGAAGAAGCACAAGCGCTAGAGCGACTACAGAACGAATTTGAGCTGACACACCAACAAGTCGCTGATGTAATCGGTAAATCGAGAGCTACGGTGAGTAACTTATTACGTCTAAATCAGCTCGAAAATGAAGTAAAAGGTTTAGTTTCCAATAAACAACTGGAAATGGGGCATGCTCGAGCACTGCTTGCGCTTGAAGGTGATACCCAGGTTGAAGCAGCAAACACTGCGGCAACCAAAAAAATGACCGTGCGTCAAACTGAGCAACTTGTCAAAAAGTGCTTAAAACCAGACGTTGAAGGTGAATCGAAGCCTGAAGACACAGAAGCTATCGAACTTTCACGAAGACTCACGGAAAAATTGCAAGCAAACGTTTCAGTTACTCGTTCTGTTAGCGGTAAGTCAAAAGTGACAATTACTCTTGATGAGCCTCACAAATTAGAGCAACTTATTGCTAAACTAGAGTACTAAATGAGATAATTGATTTAGGTCAATTATGTAATAAACAAGTAATTTCGTACAAAAGTTGTAGGTTTGTATGCAAAAATGTAAATGATTGCTGCATTGTTATTGCAATCAATTTGGCTGAACGTATAATTTTCGCCAATTTCTCAGCACGCTTTTAAGCGAGTAGTAAAGAAGGCTTAAAAGAGGAACGAATACATGGTAGCGGCGTTAGCAAGACCAGGACGAGTGCTTGCAAAGCAAATGTTATTGATCGAGCTTAGCGCGGTTATATTAGTGGCGATAGGGTTAGGTTTAGCTGTTAATCCTGATTGGGGTTTTGCTGCATTAATCGGTGGCGGTATTTTTGTCATCGCAAATGCAGTTTTTTGTGTGTGTGCTTTCCTATTTAGTGGAGCTCGCGCAACTAAGTTAGTTGCGGCGTCGTTCTATGCAGGCGAAGCGCTAAAAATCCTTATCACAGTTCTACTATTCTCTATTGTCTACATGTATATGCAGGTGGAATTAGTTCCCCTCAAACTGACCTATTTACTGGTTCTAGGTATTAATATCTTTGCGCCAGTGCTTTTCATTAACAATAAAAAATAGGATGAGTTATGGCTGCGCCAACAGCATCCGGATACATTGAGCACCACTTACAAAACCTTTCTTTAGCTAAGTTTGGTCTTGTAGAGGAGACAAGTTTCTGGAACGTACATATAGACAGTCTGTTTTTTTCGGTGTTGACAGGGATGTTATTCCTTTGGGTTTTTCGCTCAGTCGCTAAGAAAGCAACAGTAGGTGTACCTGGTAAGCTTCAGTGTTTTGTTGAAATGGTAGTTGAATTCGTTGATGGCAACGTTAAAGACACTTTCCATGGCCGCAACCCTCTGATTGCTCCATTAGCACTGACTATATTCTGCTGGATTATTTTAATGAACTTGATGGACTTAGTGCCTATCGATTTCTTACCATATCCTGCGGAGCATTGGCTAGGTATCCCTTATTTGAAAGTGGTTCCTTCAGCTGATGTTAATATAACCATGTCAATGGCCTTAGGTGTTTTTGCTCTGATGATCTACTACAGCATCAAAGTAAAAGGCTTAGGTGGATTCGCCAAAGAACTTGCTTTACATCCATTTAATCACCCAATCATGATCCCGTTTAACCTACTGATTGAAGTGGTATCGCTACTCGCGAAGCCTCTATCACTTGGTATGCGTCTATTCGGTAACATGTTCGCAGGTGAGGTTGTATTCATTCTTTGTGCGGCAATGCTACCGTGGTATTTACAATGGGTAGGCTCTCTACCTTGGGCTATCTTCCATATCTTGGTTATTTTGATTCAAGCATTTGTTTTCATGATGTTAACAATTGTTTATTTATCAATGGCCCATGAAGATGGCGATCACTAAAAATTTTTAAGTTTTATTCTAACTATTAATGTTAATCGGAGAACGTAAATGGAAACTGTACTAAGTTTTTCAGCAATCGCTGTTGCTATTATTGTTGGTCTTTGTGCCGTAGGTACTGCAATTGGTTTTGCTATTCTTGGTGGTAAATTCCTAGAAGGCGCTGCGCGTCAACCTGAAATGGCTCCAATGCTACAAGTTAAGATGTTCATCATCGCTGGTCTACTGGATGCTGTTCCAATGATCGGTATCGTAATCGCACTACTATTCACGTTTGCTAACCCATTTGTTGGTCAACTAGCAGGCTAATTAACTGTTAATTAGTTAATTAAATTTTTGTAGTTGATTCTTAACGAGGGGTAGCTGTTGTGAATATGAACGCAACTCTGTTAGGTCAAGCAATTGCTTTTTCTATGTTTGTTTGGTTCTGCATGAAATATGTATGGCCACCAATCATGCAAGCAATTGAAGAGCGTCAGAAAAAAATTGCTGACGGTCTAGTAGCCGCTGAACGCGCTGCTAAAAACTTGGATCTAGCACAAGCCAACGCTTCTGACCAATTGAAAGAAGCGAAGCGCACCGCAACTGAGGTTATTGAACAGGCAAATAAACGCAAGGCTCAAATTATTGATGAAGCTCGCGAAGAGGCTCAGGCAGAACGCCAGAAAATCTTAGCGCAAGCGGAAGCCGAAATTGAAGCTGAGCGCACACGTGCCCGTGATGACCTGCGCAAACAAGTCGCAACTCTGGCAATTGCTGGTGCTGAGAAAATCCTTGAGCGTACAATCGATAAAGATGTACACGATGATCTTCTTAACAACATTACTGCAAAACTTTAAAGCAAGGGGCTGTATATGTCTGATTTGACTACAATCGCACGCCCCTATGCTAAAGCAGCGTTTGACTTTGCGGTAGAGAAAGGTGAGCTAGACCAATGGGGTCAGATGCTTACTTTTGCTGCCGAAGTGGCACAAAATGATGATGTTCACAATTTCTTAAGCAGCTCTCAAACTGCTGAAAAATTAGCTGAAGTATTCATTGTAATTTGTGGCGAACAATTTGATGAATTCGGCCAGAACTTGATAAAAGTAATGGCAGAGAATGGCCGCTTAATGGCTTTTCCTGATGTTTGCAAAGAGTTCTTATTGCTCAAACAAGAGCACGAGAAAGAGATCGACGTTGAAGTCACTTCAGCGGTTGAACTTTCTAAAGAACAACGCGCAGAGATCAGCAGCAAATTGGAACAGCGCTTAGCGCGCAAAGTTCAGCTGAATTGCAGTATAGATGAGACTCTACTAAGTGGAGTTATTATTCGAGCCGGAGACCTAGTCATCGATAACTCAGCGCGCAGTCGTTTAGACCGCCTGAGCGATGCATTGCAGTCTTAATGGGGATTGGAGCATGCAACTTAATTCCACTGAAATTAGCGATCTAATTAAACAACGTATTGAATCTTTCGACGTTGTTAGTGAAGCTCGCAATGAAGGTACTATCGTTTCGGTAAGCGATGGCATCCTTAGCATTCACGGCCTAGCGGACGTGATGCAAGGTGAAATGATTGAACTACCGGGTGGCCGTTACGCGCTAGCACTTAACTTGAACCGTGATTCGGTTGGTGCTGTTGTAATGGGCCCATATGCTGACCTACAGGAAGGCATGAAAGTTACAGGTACGGGTCGTATTCTCGAAGTACCAGTAGGTCCTGAAATGCTTGGTCGTGTGGTAAACACGCTAGGTGAGCCAATTGATGGTAAAGGTCCTATTGATGCGAAATTGACTTCGCCTGTAGAAATTATCGCACCAGGTGTAATCGACCGTAAATCGGTAGATCAACCTGTTCAAACTGGTTACAAGTCAGTTGACTCAATGATCCCTATCGGTCGTGGTCAGCGTGAACTTATTATCGGTGACCGTCAGACTGGTAAAACAGCGATGGCGATCGATGCGATTATTAACCAAAAAAATTCTGGTATTTTCTCTATCTACGTTGCAATCGGCCAAAAAGCGTCGACTATCGCTAACGTAGTTCGCAAACTAGAAGAGCACGGCGCACTAGCAAACACTGTTGTTGTTGTTGCATCGGCTTCTGAATCTGCAGCGCTGCAATACCTTGCACCGTATGCTGGTTGTGCGATGGGTGAATACTTCCGTGATCGCGGTGAAGATGCACTGATTGTTTATGATGATCTATCTAAGCAAGCTGTCGCTTACCGTCAGATCTCACTACTGCTTAAGCGTCCACCAGGTCGTGAAGCGTTCCCTGGTGATGTTTTCTACCTTCACTCTCGTCTACTAGAGCGTGCTGCTCGTGTAAGCGAACACTACGTAGAAGAATTCACTAAAGGCGAAGTGAAAGGCAAGACGGGTTCTTTAACTGCTCTTCCTATCATCGAAACGCAAGCTGGTGACGTATCTGCATTCGTACCGACGAACGTAATCTCGATTACCGATGGTCAGATCTTCCTACAAACTGAGCTATTCAACGCGGGCGTACGTCCAGCTGTTGACCCTGGTATCTCAGTTTCTCGTGTAGGTGGTTCGGCGCAGACTAAAATCATCAAGAAGCTATCTGGCGGTATCCGTACTGCTCTAGCTCAATACCGTGAACTTGCAGCATTTGCTCAGTTCTCTTCGGATCTTGATGAAGCGACTAAGAAGCAGCTAGACCATGGTCAAAAAGTTACAGAACTGATGAAGCAGAAGCAATACGCTCCTATGTCTGTATTTGACCAAGCTCTAGTAATCTTCGCTGCAGAGCGTGGATACCTTCAAGACGTTGAACTTTCTAAAGTTCTAGACTTTGAAGCTGCTTTACTGTCGTTTGCTCGTGGTCAATATGCCGATCTAGCAACACAGATCGACACAACGGGTGCTTTCAATAAAGAAATCGAAGCTGAGCTGAAGAAGCTTGTTGACGATTTCAAGGCAACCCAGACCTGGTAATTGGTAGGTGGTCTTAGGGCCACCTCATACCATTAACGGAGAGTAACGATGGCCGGCGCAAAAGAGATACGTAATAAAATCGGTAGTGTTAAAAGCACACAGAAGATTACGAAAGCAATGGAAATGGTAGCAGCTTCAAAAATGCGTCGTTCTCAAGACGCAATGGAAGCTACTCGTCCATATGCAGAAACAATGCGTAAAGTGATCGGTCATTTGGCTAATGGTAGCCTCGAGTATAAGCATCCTTATCTTGAGGAACGTGAAGCCAAACGTGTTGGTTACATCATCGTTTCTACAGACCGTGGTCTTTGTGGTGGTTTGAACATTAACTTGTTCAAAAAAGCCATGAACGACATGAAAGATTGGTCTGAGAAAGGTGCTGACGTTGAACTTGCAATTGTAGGTTCAAAAGCGACAGCATTTTTCAACAACAGCGGCGCGAAAGTAGCAGCTCAAGTTTCTGGTCTGGGCGATCGCCCAAGCCTTGAAGACTTGATTGGCTCTGTAAGCGTTATGCTGAAGAAATATGATGAAGGCGAATTGGATCGCCTGTTCGTAGTGTTCAACAAGTTTGAAAACACTATGGTACAAGAACCAACGATCGATCAATTACTTCCTTTGCCTAAATCAGACAGCGAAGACATGAAACGCGATCATGCTTGGGACTACATTTATGAGCCTGAGCCAAAACCACTACTAGATGCACTACTGGTTCGCTACGTCGAATCTCAAGTATATCAAGGTGTGGTCGAGAACCTTGCTTGTGAGCAAGCGGCTCGAATGATTGCTATGAAATCAGCAACAGATAACGCTGGTGACATTATTGATGACTTAGAACTTGTGTACAACAAAGCGCGTCAAGCGGCAATTACACAAGAACTTTCTGAGATCGTTTCAGGCGCAGCTGCGGTTTAAGCTTAGGTAAAACTAAATAGTTAGAGGATTAACGATGGCTACAGGTAAGATCGTACAGATCATCGGTGCGGTAGTCGACGTAGAGTTCCCACAGGGTGAAGTACCTCGTGTATACGACGCTCTGAATGTTAATGAAGTACAAGAACGTCTAGTTCTTGAAGTTCAGCAACAACTTGGCGGTGGCGTAGTTCGCGCAATCGTAATGGGTAGCTCTGATGGTTTACGTCGTGGTTTGACAGTTGAAAATACTGGCGCTCCAATCTCAGTACCAGTAGGTACTAAGACATTGGGTCGTATCATGAATGTCCTAGGTGACGCGATTGATGAGTGTGGCGAGATTGGTGCTGAAGAGCATTACGCCATTCACCGTGAAGCTCCAAGCTACGAAGAGCAGTCTAACGAGACAGCTCTTCTAGAAACTGGTGTTAAAGTAATCGACTTGATTTGTCCATTCGCTAAGGGTGGTAAAATCGGTCTATTCGGTGGTGCTGGTGTAGGTAAGACCGTTAACATGATGGAACTTATCAACAACATCGCACTTCAACACTCAGGCCTATCTGTATTTGCAGGTGTAGGTGAGCGTACTCGTGAAGGTAACGATTTCTACTTTGAGATGCAGGAAGCAGGTGTTGTAAACATCGAAAAACCTGAAGAATCAAAAGTAGCGATGGTTTACGGTCAGATGAACGAGCCACCAGGTAACCGTCTACGTGTTGCACTGACTGGTCTAACAATGGCAGAGCGCTTCCGTGACGAAGGTCGTGACGTTCTATTGTTCGTTGATAACATCTACCGTTACACACTAGCAGGTACTGAAGTATCAGCACTTCTAGGTCGTATGCCTTCTGCGGTAGGTTACCAACCTACACTAGCTGAAGAAATGGGTGTTCTACAAGAGCGTATCACGTCAACTAAATCTGGTTCTATCACGTCTGTACAGGCGGTATACGTACCAGCGGATGACTTGACTGACCCGTCTCCAGCAACAACGTTCGCTCACTTGGATGCAACGGTTGTACTTAACCGTAACATCGCATCTATGGGTCTATACCCAGCGATCGACCCGCTAGATTCTACTTCACGTCAACTGGATCCATTGGTAGTTGGACAAGAGCACTACGACATCGCTCGTGGCGTTCAGTCTACTCTTCAGCGCTATAAAGAGCTGAAAGATATCATTGCTATCCTAGGTATGGACGAGCTATCTGAAGAAGATAAGCAAGTTGTATCTCGTGCTCGTAAGATTGAGAAGTTCCTAACTCAGCCTTACCACGTAGCGGAAGTATTTACAGGTGACCCAGGCGTTTACGTACCTCTTAAAGAGACTCTACGTGGCTTCCAAGGTCTTCTATCTGGTGAATACGATGACATTCCAGAGCAAGCGTTCATGTACTGTGGTGCAATTGACGAAGCTATCGAGAATGCTAAGAAGCTATAAGGCTAACTAGGAGGCGATATGGCAGCAATAACCTTTCACCTAGACGTTGTAAGTGCAGAGAAACAAATTTTCTCAGGCCTTGTTGAGACGTTTCAGGTGACCGGTAGTGAGGGTGAGCTTGGTATTTTCCATGGTCATACTCCACTGCTGACCGCTATCAAGCCTGGTATGGTGCGTATTGTTAAGCAGCACGGCCACGAAGAAATCATTTATGTTTCTGGTGGTATGGTAGAAGTTCAGCCTGGTACAGCGACTGTACTGGCTGATACAGCTATCCGTGGTGAAGAGCTAGACGCAGCAAAGGCGGAAGAAGCTAAACGCAAGGCTGTGGAGAATATCCAAAATCAGCATGGCGACATAGACTTCGCACAAGCGGCCGGTGAACTGGCTAAAGCCATTGCTCAGTTACGAGTTATCGAACTGACAAAACAGCGTCGTTAATCTTTTTAAGATTATAGACTCTGAGATAAAGGCGACCTAAGGGTCGCCTTTTTGCATTTTTAGATTCTCAAAAATGCTTCTTTTACGTATCACTACTGGTTAAATGGTTATTGCGATTTAATTTTTTGGCCAAAAACGGTTACAATATCGGCTTAATAAAAATAACGTTGGATAGGTTTACAATGAAGTTTAGCGCGGTAATTCTCGCGGCGGGCAAAGGCACTCGCATGTATTCAAACACACCAAAGGTTCTGCACACACTTGCGGGTAAGCCAATGGTGAAGCATGTTATCGATACATGTAATGGTCTAGGCGCTCAAAACATCAACCTGGTTTACGGCCACGGTGGTGATCAGATGAAGGCTACTCTAGCTGAAGAATCTGTAAACTGGGCACTGCAAGCTGAGCAGCTCGGCACAGGCCACGCTGTGGATCAAGCATCTGCACATTTCGCTGATGATGAAAAAGTATTGGTGCTATATGGTGATGTTCCACTGATCTCACCTGAAACCATTGAAAACCTATTAGACGCTCAACCAAACGGTGGCATCGCGCTACTTACAGTCGTGTTAGACAACCCAATGGGCTACGGACGTATTATTCGTCGTAATGGTCCTGTTGTGGCTATCGTTGAACAGAAAGATGCAACGGATGAGCAGAAGCTTATCAAAGAGATCAACACTGGCGTTATGGTGGCGACTGGTGGCGATCTGAAGCGCTGGTTGTCTGGCCTAAGTAACGACAACGCACAGGGTGAATACTACCTGACTGACGTTATCGCAGCGGCTCACGACGAAGGTCGTGCAGTTGAAGCGGTACACCCAGTAAGCCCAATTGAAGTGGAAGGCGTAAACGACCGCTCTCAACTGGCTCGTCTAGAGCGCGCTTACCAAGCTGAGCAAGCCGACAAGTTATTGAAGCAAGGCGTAATGCTGCGCGACCCAAGCCGCTTTGATCTACGTGGTGAACTGCAGTGCGGTATGGACGTTGAGATTGACACTAACGTTATCATCGAAGGCAGCGTAAGCATTGGCGACAACGTGATTATCGGCACTGGTTGTGTATTGAAAGACTGCGAGATTGATGACAACACCATCGTTCGCCCATACAGCGTGATCGAAGGTGCAACGGTCGGTGAAGACTGTACGGTTGGTCCTTTCACTCGTCTACGTCCTGGTGCTGATATGCGTAATAACTCGCACGTTGGTAACTTTGTCGAAGTGAAGAACACTCGCCTTGGTGAAGGTTCTAAAGCGAACCACTTAACGTATCTAGGCGATGCTGAAATTGGTCAGCGCGTAAACGTGGGTGCGGGTGCAATTACTTGTAACTACGATGGTGCGAATAAGTTCAAGACCATCATTGGCGACGACGTATTCGTTGGTTCAGACAGCCAATTAATCGCGCCTGTTACGATTGGTAATGGTGCTACCGTTGGAGCTGGCTCTACCGTAACACGCGATGTTTCTGAAAATGAGCTAGTTATCAGCCGTGCGAAAGAACGTAAGATTGCTGACTGGCAGCGTCCGACTAAGAAAAAGTAGTCTCTTAACAAATAAGATGATTTAAATGAAAGTCAGTAGTACCGCTACTGGCTTTTTCTTATTTATCTAGATATAAAAAAAGAGCGAGTAATCTCGCTCTTTTTTGTTTTCGTTAACTTAGAAACTAGTCTTGTTTCTCGTCAGCGACTACTCGAGAGTTGTCAGGTGTCGCGAAGTGTTCAGAAAGCTCTTTGTTCGAAACAATATAGCCAACCCACAATGCACCCAAGCAAATCACAACCGCGATACCCGTCGCGCTTAGTGCTTGGCTAGCCATTGCTGCGACCAATGCACTTGATAGGCCACTGATACTGATTTGCAGGCTGTTTTGTAGACCAGCAGCTGTCGCAGGGCTCTGTTTAGCGCTTGATAGGGCACGGTTTACTACGATTGGGTAAAGTGCGCCATTTGCGACAGCAATCAAACAGAAAGGTGCTAGTAAAGGCCAGATGGACGTCAATTCCCACTGTGATGCGATAAAGATAAGCATCGCCGCTACACTGAACAAACCGATAAGGTTTCTAAGTACAACGCCATCGCCATATTTCTTCACTGCTTGCTTACCGAAGTAACCACCAGCCATGAACGCGATTGTTTGTGGGATGAAGCTAAGGCCTATGTCTTTTGCTTCATAACCTAGTTGAGCCATGATCTCTGGCATACCCGTTAGGTAAGCGAAGAACGCTGCAGATGCTGATGCAAACATTAAAACATTACCCATGTAAGGCTTTGATTTAAGCAACATCTTGATGTCTGTCTTAATCGATGTCTGTTTTATTTCAGGCGCTTCTTTTGGTTGAGCCATTGTTGTCGCCACTAGCAGTGCACCCATCAAGGTTAATGTGATGAAGATGCTGTGCCAGCCAAAGCTATCCGCCAGTAACACACCTAGCTGAGGTGCTAATGCAGGAGATAGCGCAACCAAAGGCATGATGGTTGCAAAAATTTGTTGGCTACTGCTTTGTGAGTAACGCTTGATAACCATTGCTTGCCAGATTACCGCAGGAGCACATACGCCGATCGCTTGAATGAAGCGCAGTGTCAGTAGATGCCATACCTCGGTGCTGAATGCTAAGCCGAATGAAGCTGCAGTAAAGATAACAAGACCAACCGCCAGCGTATTACGGTGACCATACTTGTCACTCGCCAGACCCCAAAGAAGCTGACCCATTGCCATACCGCCAAGGAATACCGTTAAAGACAGGGCAATCTGCTCTGGGCCGGTTGCGAAATCAACTTCCATTGCCTTAAATGCAGGAAGGTACATATCGGTCGCAATAAAGCCAAGCATTGAAAGAACTGCAAGGTAGACCAATTGAAATTTAGAAATATTCATAAGATGCCATTAAGCTAAAGGTAATGATGTTTTTATCATCAAAAAAATTGTTTGATATACAGAAGTGAAGGCCCCTGTTTATTTATGCTGACATTCTATTTTTCAGACCTGATAAAATAAAACGCTAAAATATGTGGTTATCAATCAAAAAATTTGAAGGCTTATGTTCTCTAAATCCTCTTTAGAAATGCTCGATACGGTAGCGCGCTTGGGCAGTTTTACCGCGGCGGCTGAGCAGTTGCACAAAGTGCCCTCGGCGATCAGTTATGGTGTCAGACAGGTCGAACAAGAACTGGATGTGCTGCTTTTCAGGCGTTTACCGAGAAAGGTTGAGCTCACTCCGGCAGGTGAACTGTTCATTGAAGAGGCGCGTGCACTACTGAGGCAAATGGAAGAGGTCAGTGCCCAGACTCGTCGAGCAGCTCGAGGTTGGAAGAAAACCTTGCGTCTGACGCTCGATAATGTGGTGAAGCTCGACAAGATGAAGCCGATGATTGAAGAGTTCTATCAAACCTTTGAGTTTGCCGAACTTCAGATCAACATGGAGGTATTCAACGGCTCATGGGAAGCGATTGCACAGGGCAGGGCGGATATCGTGATTGGCGCCACCTCAGCTGTGCCAGTTGGTGGCGATTTTGAAGTCAAAGACATGGGGCAATTAGATTGGGCATTTGTAATGTCGCCAAGTCACCCGTGTGTGCGCGAACAGAACCTCAATGAAGAGTTCGTGAGCCAATATCCAGCCATCTGCTTGGATGATACCTCCAGTGTGCTCCCTAAGCGACACACAGGCCATTACTCAAATCAAAGACGCCTATTGTTACCTAACTGGTATAGCGCCATAGAGTGTCTTAAGAATGGAGTTGGGGTGGGTTATATGCCGAGGCACATTGCCGCGCCAATTATCGAGCAAGGCTTGTTGGTGGAAAAAATACTGCCTGAACCGAGCCCGCAGAGTCATTGTTGTTTGGTCTGGCGAAAAGACGATAACCATAAACTGATCGAATGGATGGTGAAGTACCTAGGATCGAGTGAGCAACTTCACCAAGATTGGTTGGATCATCGCAAGGCGGTCTAATGATCTTAGCGAGAAGATCCTTTTCAAGTTTGAGTTGAATCAGCACCAATAAAAAGAGCGAGTAAATACTCGCTCTTTTTGATTCGGTCGTTAACTCTTATGACAAGAAGAACTTGTAGGAAGGGTTATCGGTTTCATCTTTACACTGATAGCCAAGCTCTCGTAGATGTGTTGAGAACTGAGCTAAATCATCATCACCCAGTTCGAATCCACACAATACACGGCCGTAATCAGCGCCGTGGTTACGGTAATTGAATAGGCTGATATTCCAGTGTGTCCCTAAGGTATCAAGGAATTTAATCAATGCACCTGGGTACTCTGGGAACTCAAAGCTGTATAGGCGTTCTTTCAGTGGCTTCGATGGTTTACCGCCAATCATGTAGCGAATGTGCAGTTTTGCCATCTCATCATCAGACAGATCGACAACCGGGTAGCCGCCCTCACGTAAGTCATTGATGATGTGTTCGAGTTCTTCTTGACCACCTTGTAGGCGTACACCAACGAAGATATTCGCTAGGCTTTCGTCGTTGTGGCGGTAGTTAAACTCAGTTACCGCTCGACCACCAATAATATTACAGAACTCTAGGAATGCTCCTTGTCGCTCTGGAATCGTAACCGCAAGTAGACCTTCTCGCTTCTCACCTAGTTCACAACGTTCAGAGACATAACGCAGACCGTGGAAGTTGGTGTTAGCACCAGACAATACCGTTGCTAATTGCTTGTCTTGCAGTTGGTTCTGTTCAGCAAACTTTTTCAAACCAGCCAGAGCAAGCGCTCCTGAAGGCTCGGCAATCGCACGAGTGTCTTCAAAGATGTCTTTGACCGCAGAGCAGATCTCATCGCTAGACACGGCAATGTGACCATCGATGTACTGCTGACACAGACGGAATGTCTCTTCACCAATGCGCTTAACCGCAACGCCATCGGCAAACATGCTGACTTGATCCAGTACTACTGGCTCACCGGCATCCAGTGCTGCTTTCAAGCAAGATGAATCTTCAGGTTCAACCGCGATGACTTTTATTTCCGGCATCAATTGCTTAACTAGCACGGCAACACCCGCAGCCAAACCACCACCACCGACAGGCACAAAGATGTAATCCATGTGACCATTTTGCTGAAGCATTTCCATACCCATGGTGCCCTGTCCGGCGATCACCAATGGGTGATCGAATGGAGGCACAAAGGTGTAGCCATGTTCAGCGGAAAGGCGTTCTGCTTCAGCTTTAGCTTCATCAAAGTTGCTGCCGTGTAGAACTACGTTACCGCCAAAGCCACGTACCGCATCAACCTTGATGTCTGGTGTGGTTTTTGGCATCACAATCGTGGTTTGAATACCAAGCTTAGAACCGGACAGCGCCATACCTTGAGCATGGTTACCTGCCGATGCTGCAATCACACCTGCGGCTTTCTGTTGCTCTGAAAGGCTTGATACCATGTTGTAGGCACCACGTAGCTTGAACGAGTGGACCGGCTGACGGTCTTCACGCTTTAGCTGAACCTGATTACCAATGCGAGCACTTAAGCGAGGCATCTCTTGCAGAGGTGTCACGATTGCGGCTTCGTAAACTGGCGCTCTCAGGATCTGACGCAGATAATCTGCGCCAGTTTGTTTTTGGGGACTGACCGTGTCATCACTCATAGACTAGCCCTCTAGCTTAGACTTATCACGCACGGCGCCTTTGTCGGCACTGGTTGCCATGCTTGCGTAAGCTTTCAGTGCGAATGAAACTTCACGCTGACGGTTTTCTGGTTTCCAGCCTAGTGCGTCTTGCTTAACACGACGCGCTTCTAGCTCGGCTTCAGGCACATCAAGTGTGATTGAACGGCTAGGGATGTCGATAGTGATGATATCGCCAGTGTTTACTAGACCAATCACACCGCCACTTGCTGCTTCTGGAGAAGCGTGACCGATAGACAAACCGGATGTACCGCCAGAGAAACGTCCGTCAGTTAGAAGAGCACAAGACTTACCTAGACCCATAGATTTTAGGTAGGTAGTTGGGTAGAGCATTTCTTGCATGCCCGGGCCGCCTTTAGGACCTTCGTAACGAATGACAACCACTTCGCCAGCTTTTACTTTGCCACCTAAGATGCCATCAACAGCACTATCTTGGCTTTCAAATACGATAGCTGGGCCTTGGAATTTCAGGTTTTCTTCATCAACGCCTGCTGTCTTAACGATACAGCCATCAACCGCGATGTTGCCCGAAAGAACCGCCAGGCCGCCTTCTTGGCTGAATGCGTTCTCTTTAGTACGGATACAACCTTCTTTACGGTCGTCATCAAGACGATCCCAACGGCAATCTTGTGAAAATGCTTTGGTAGTACGAATGCCTGCAGGGCCAGCACGGAAGAACTTAAGCACTGCTTCGTCTTCTGTCTGCATGATGTCGTATTGAGCTAGCTGCTCTTGCATGCTTAGACCAAGCACTGTGCGAGTCTGGTTGTTCAGTAGGCCAGCACGATCTAATTCACCTAGGATAGCCATTACACCACCAGCGCGGTGAACGTCTTCCATGTGGTATTTAGGCGTTGAAGGTGCAACCTTACATAGGTGTGGAACGCGGCGAGACATCTCGTCGATATCGCCCATATCAAAATCAATCTCACCTTCTTGAGCAGAAGCCAATAGGTGAAGAACGGTGTTACTAGAACCGCCCATTGCGATATCCAGTGCCATCGCGTTTTCAAATGCTGCGCGGTTTGCGATGTTACGAGGCAGTGCTGATTCGTCATCTTGCTCGTAGTAACGCTTGGTTAGGTCAACGATGCGCTTACCAGCATTGATGAATAGCTCTTCACGGTCTGCGTGGGTTGCTAGCATAGAACCGTTACCTGGCTGAGATAGACCAAGCGCTTCTGTTAGACAGTTCATTGAGTTCGCTGTGAACATACCTGAACATGAACCACATGTCGGACATGCAGAACGCTCTACTTGCTCACTTTGCTCATCAGAAATGGTTGGATCGGCACCTTGGATCATTGCGTCAACAAGGTCTAGCTTGATGATTTGATCTGAAAGCTTAGTTTTACCCGCTTCCATTGGGCCGCCTGATACAAAGATCACTGGGATGTTAAGGCGCATTGCTGCCATCATCATTCCCGGAGTGATTTTGTCACAGTTAGAGATACACACCATCGCATCCGCACAGTGTGCATTGACCATGTATTCTACTGAATCCGCGATAAGCTCACGTGATGGCAGTGAGTACAGCATGCCGCCGTGGCCCATTGCGATACCATCATCGACTGCGATGGTGTTGAATTCTTTAGCGATACCGCCCGCTTTCTCGATTTCACCCGCAACCAGTTGACCCATATCTTTAAGGTGAACGTGGCCTGGTACGAATTGAGTGAACGAGTTTACAACTGCGATGATTGGCTTACCGAAGTCATCATCTTTAACGCCAGTTGCACGCCATAAAGCGCGCGCACCAGCCATGTTGCGTCCGTGGGTAGTCGTTGCTGAACGATAGATTGGCATTGCTTAAATCCTTATAAAATATTTGGCTGTTGCTTACTTAGTTGTTTGCGTTTGGTTTTCTGAAGTTTGGTCTGCTGGATAAACGTAGTCTAACCAGCCCCACTTATCTTCAGTGGTGCCATTGAATAGACCAAAGTAAGCCGCTTGAACTTTTTCAGTGATAGGACCGCGTTTGCCTTCACCTACTGTAATTTTGTCTACGCTACGAACCGGAACGATTTCCGCCGCTGTGCCTGTCATGAATACTTCATCAGCAAGGTATAGCGCTTCACGAGCAATGTTCTCTTCACGGATCTCATAACCCATGTCTTTTGCTAGTGTCATGATCGAATCACGCGTGATACCCGGCAGAATCGCACTGGTCGCTGGTGGTGTGGATAGCACGCCGTTACGTACCACAAAGATGTTCTCACCAGCCCCTTCAGAAAGGTAACCATCAACACTCAGTGCGATGCCTTCATCGTAACCATGACGGCGAGCTTCGCCACCAACTAATAGTGAAGATAGGTAGTTACCACCGGCTTTTGCTGCGGTTGGGATCGTGTTTGGAGCGGCACGGTTCCAGCTAGAAATCATTGCATCAACGCCGTTTTCTAGTGCTTCTTCGCCTAGGTAAGACCCCCAAGGGAAAGCAGCGATGATCAGTTCCATCTCAGTATTTTCTGGCGGGCAGACACCCAAACCAACGTTACCTACGAAACCTAGAGGGCGGATGTACGCTGACTCTAGCTTATTTTGGCGTAGCGTTTCGCGAGTCGCTTCCATAATTTCTTCCTCAGTGTAAGGAATAGGGAAGCGATAGATTTTTGCTGAGTCTTTTAGGCGCTTAGCATGTTCAGGGTGACGGAAGATAACCGGCCCTTTTGGTGTGTTGTAACAACGAACACCTTCAAACACAGAAGTACCGTAGTGCATTGCGTGAGTCAGGACGTGAACGTTCGCCTCTGCCCAAGGAACCATCTCACCGTTAAACCAAATATAGTCTGCCGTTTTAGCTGTCATGTTTGTGGTTCCTTATGCGTTTATCTTTTGTTGTAAGTTGTTGTTTGGCAATTCATTACGACTGATAGAGATAACGTCAACGGTACGCACATCCCACAGCTTTTCGATTTGATTGACTAAGAAAGAGATCGGACGGTCACTGTCTACAATGATCTCAACACTCGCCACTTTGCTTTCGTGGTTTTGAGTGCCCGCTACTTGCTTAACAATAAAGCCACGGTGGCGGATAACACGAAGAACACGCTCTAGTAGTACAGGCTTATCATCGGCTTTGATGTCTAATAGGTATCTTTTCATGTTATGTGTTCTCCAACATCTCACTGTTTGAAGCACCTGGCGGTACTAGTGGCCATACGTTCTCTTCTTCATCGATAAGAACATGAAGTAGGTAGGCGGTTTTGCTCTCTAGCATCTCTTTTAGTGCTGGCTCTACTTCTTCTTTACGCGTGATGGTTTTACCCGGGATATCGAACGCTTTCGCTAGCATTACGAAGTCTGGGTTGTCATCTAGGATAGTTTCACTATGGCGGCCATCGAAGAACAACGATTGCCATTGGCGAACCATACCCAAGCGAGAGTTGTTAAGAAGTACCATCTTCACTGGGATTTGGCGGCGTTTCAGCGTGCCAAGCTCTTGCACGTTCATCATGAACGAGCCATCACCAGAGATAAGAATAGATTGGTCATCAGGACGCCCAACCGAAGCACCCATTGCAGCTGGCAAGCCAAAGCCCATGGTGCCTAAACCGGCAGAGGTAATGAAGTTCTGTGGATCGCGAGGCTGAATGTGCTGAGCTGCCCACATTTGGTGTTGGCCCACATCAGTCGATACGATAGAGCTTGCTGGCATCATGTCTGACAGTTGCTTCAACAGCAGTGGAGCAAAAATCAGATCACCAGGGTGGTCGTAACGCCATTTGAATGAGCTACGAAGACCTTCAGAGTGATGAACCCAAGAGGAGATGTCTTGGCTTAGCTCTAGTTGAGGCATGATCTTGTTGATGTCACCGCGAATTGGCGCATTGGCAAGACGCAGTTTGCTGAACTCAGCGGCATCGATATCGATATGGATAACCTTAGCATGCGGCGCAAAGGTATCGAGTTTGCCAGTTACTCGGTCATCAAAACGAGCACCGACAACAATCAACAGGTCACTCTCTTGAACCACAAGGTTAGCGGCTTTAGTGCCGTGCATACCCAGCATGCCAAGGTAGTGTGGGTCGTCACGTTCGATAGTGCCCAAGCCTTTCAGTGTGCTTACTGCTGGCATTGGGTTTAGGCGTAAAAACTCACGAACCGCATCGGTTGCTTTAGCAAGTTGAACACCACCACCTACGTATAAAACAGGACGGGTCGCTTGAGACAAAAAGTACTGTGCCTGTTCAATGGCATCAGTTGTCGCAACAGGAATTGCGGGTGGAGTAAATTCAGGAAGAGCGTTAACAGGTGCTTCTGCTAGTTGAACGTCTTTAGCGATATCGACGATAACCGGGCCAGGGCGGCCAGACTTTGCTACCACAAACGCTTCAGCGAGGGTTGGAGCTAGCTCTTCAATATCAGTTACTAGGTAGCTGTGTTTAGTACATGACAGAGACATACCAATCACATCCATTTCTTGGAATGCATCGGTACCAATGTGGGAACTTGCAACCTGACCTGTGATAGCAACCAATGGGATTGAATCCATAAAGGCATCAGCAAGGCCAGTGACTAGGTTGGTTGCACCTGGTCCCGAGGTTGCCATACAAACAGCGACATCTTGTGTTGCTCTAGCCATGCCGATCGCGGCCATAGCGGCGCCTTGCTCATGGCGACATAGGATATGTTCAACCCCGCCGTCATAGAGTGCATCGTAGATTGGCATGATGGCACCACCGGGGTAACCAAATACGGTCTCAATTCCTTGTTGCTTGAGTGCGGATACGACTAGTTCTGCGCCTTTCATCGGAATTCTCCCGTATTACCTTTATTTTGGTAACTGTTTCCTTTGTCTCTGCACATCTTGTGCTCCCATTCTTCCTGTAAATCGGCAAAGCCGAAAATGCTCAAAAATATAAAAATCGAATGTTTAAATTAGAAAAAACCCCCGGACTTGTCAGTGCGGGGGTTTTTTCTAATTCGTGGTTACTTTCTTCCCACTCGCCCCCGCGCAGTCTTAATAATGACTACGATAATCAGGTTAATCAGTGCGTAAATGCGAGCGTTAAAAATCATAATATTCGAGTTTTCTCGTTTATTGTCTTCAGTAAATGTCTACATCTCTAGTGTTATCACACAAATCTGCCGCATGACAAGGGAAATGTCATTCTTTTTTCACATTAAAATACCATTCCACCAAGCTATATAACAACCTTATCGCTTTGGTGAGCAACGAATATCCAGAGCGAATACTTTTAAATCAAAGACAAAGGAAAGTTATGGGACTCGCGATAATTCATAGCCGAGCTAGTGTGGGTGTAGAGGCGCCAGAAGTGACCGTTGAGGTGCATATAAGCAACGGAATGCCTGGCTTCACGCTGGTGGGTCTACCTGAAACAACGGTCAAGGAATCTAAAGATCGAGTGAGAAGCGCGATCATCAATTCTCGCTTTGAGTTTCCATCGAAAAGAATCACGGTTAATCTCGCCCCAGCCGATTTGCCCAAAGAAGGTGGCCGTTTTGACCTGCCCATCGCGCTTGGGATTTTGGTGGCGTCAGATCAGCTTCCCACATCAAAAATAGCTCAACATGAATTTATCGGTGAGTTGGCATTGTCAGGAGAACTTCGCTCGGTAAAGGGCGTTTTGCCTGCGACGTTAGCCGCCGACAGTGTAGAGCGATGCTTAGTTGTCCCACATCATAACGGTGATCAGGCTGCGCTGGTGGGCAAGGGAGCGCATAAATCTGCACAAACATTGTTGGAGGTTTGTGCTGACATGTGTGGACAGGCTCAGCTTGGGCTATATAGAACGGAACATCATCAGGCTGATGTTTCAGTGCTTCGCGACCTACAAGATATTATCGGCCAACAACAAGGCAAGCGAGCTCTAGAGATAGCCGCTGCTGGGAATCATAACTTATTGTTTCTTGGCCCACCCGGAACCGGAAAAACTATGCTCGCTTCTCGACTGCGTGACCTATTACCTGAAATGAGTGATGACGAAGCGATGGAAACCGCGTCGGTAGCCTCGTTAACGCAACAAGAAATCAATCAATACAACTGGAAGCAACGACCTTTTCGCTCTCCTCACCATTCCAGTTCAATGGCGGCATTAGTGGGTGGTGGTTCGGTGCCTCGCCCCGGAGAGATCTCTTTAGCGCATAACGGCTTATTGTTCTTAGATGAGATGCCGGAGTTTGAGCGCAAGGTGCTTGATTCATTACGAGAGCCACTAGAGTCGGGCGAGATCATTATCTCCCGTGCTGCGGGCAAGACTCGTTTTCCTGCGCGTTTTCAATTGGTCGGTGCACTTAACCCAAGTCCAACGGGTTATTACGAAGGTAACCAGGCGCGCGCCAACCCACAGATCATCCTGCGTTACCTCAATCGCTTATCTGGGCCCTTGCTGGATAGGTTCGATATGTCATTGGAGATACCTCTGTTGCCAAAAGGAATGTTGGCCGAAGGCGGTGATCGCGGTGAAACCACTCAAGTAGTTAAGCAAAGGGTTAGGCAGGCGCGAGAGTTAATGCTATCTCGCAACCATAAATCGAATGCACTGTTAGGTAGCCGAGAAATTGAGAAGTATTGCCCACTGCGACGCGAAGATGCAGAGTTTCTTGAGACAGCACTACATCGCTTGGGTTTATCGATTCGTGCTTATCATCGAATTATTAAGGTGGCACGAACCATTGCCGACCTTGACGGTAACGAGCAGATCGAAAAGAAACATCTATCAGAAGCGCTAGGCTATCGCGCGATGGATCGCTTGCTGAAACAACTCACGGCTCAAGCTGTCTAGCAAGCAGAAAAAGCCTGCTTAGATGCAGGCTTTCGTTGGATTGCAGTTCATACTCGCTAAGGTTAGAACTTGTAGTTCAAGCCAACTGAAACTATATATTGAGACTCGTCGTAGAAGGTAATGTTCGAGTCGCTGGTGCCGTAGCCTGCCAGTGAAATAAACGACCAGTTTTCCCAATCCATGAATTGATCATACTCATAGGCGGCGAATAGGTTGATATTGTCGTCGCTGCGTTTCTTGTCGTAGATCGGGTTGCTCGCATCGTAAGAGCGTTGGCTGTAACCCGCTGTTAGTGCGTACTGGTGACGCCCCATGCCACCAAACAAGCTTACCTCACCACCGAATTGGTCGTAAGATTCAGCTTTACCATCAGCATCACGTGTTTGATAGATGACGGATGGAATAAGCATCATGGTACGACTGAGTGGCAGGCGATATTGACCTTTCAAGTAGAGAGTATTGGCATCTCGTTTGAGCTCTTGATCTTGAATATCATCCTTGTCGACATCTTTGGTCGCATAGGCCATGTCTAGCGAGAAAGCTGAGCCCGCAATGTTGCTTAGCTTCAAACGAAACGCATTGCCAGTTTCATCGGTCTTGGTGCGAGCTGATGTGGTGTTGTATGGATCAGCCCAAGTTTCACCAGACATAATGGTTGGCAGCAGTGAAGCGTCGATCACCATGCCTGACTCAAGTTGGTATTTGTAACCGACTTCGAGAACTACAGTACCTGTTGCTACATCATCTCGCGCGGTACCTGTGTATACCTGATGGTTTAGCTTTTCACCAAAGGTATAAGCAACACTACCTAAAGGAGCAACCAGAAAAGAGCTTTCCGAAGAAGCCTTCTGATCTGTGGATGAAAGATTGCTATCAGCATCGGTATTAAAGTTCGAGGTGGAAGAGGTAACCCCGGTATTGAGAGAGATTTCACCACTGAAACCTTGTTGGTCTGCAAGCTTGGCAAAAGCGGGAGAAGCCGCAACGCTCAATGCCAAGAGAGTTATTTTTATTTTCATTCAAGGGCTCCTTGCCCACAGGTTCTTAGGACGGGTTATTAATAGCAGTAAAGCTTTAAACTTCCAGGTTAATTATTTATCAATAATGATTTTTGAACTAGCAAAAAAAAAGGAAGCCGAAGCTTCCTTTCATCAATGGCTTATTTCTTTAATAAGAAGTTCACGAGCTCGAAGTACTCATCAAGAGAGTTGATACCTTGAGCTTCTACTAGGTAGCGGTTGTTAACCACAACAGCGGGTACACCTGAAAGGCCGCTGTCTTTGAATGCTTTGTCGAAGCGACGAACCATAGAATCTACAGCAAAGCCGTTATACGCAGCATCGAATTTCTTCGCATCAACGCCTTCGTCTAGGAAGATTTGACGCAGTTCTTCTTCATCACGTGGTGGCTTGTTCATTGTGTGGATGCGGTTAAACATCACTGGCACCATTTTATCTTCAACTTTCAGTGCAATCATTGTCGCGTAAGCTTTGCTCATTGGCAGACCCATGTTGCCACCCATGAATGAAACATGGTTCTTCTGTAGCTTAGCGTCTTTAGGTAGCTGTTGTTTTAGCTGCTGGATGATTGGCTCAAAGCTATTACAGTGTGGGCAGTAAAAAGAGAAGAACTCTGTCACCATTGGTTTTTTTGATGCTTCTAGGTCGAGAACTTTGTAGTGTTCACCTTCGTTAAATTTCGCAGCGTGAGCGGTAAGGCTCAACATGATCAATGAGAAAAATGCGAATAGCTTTTTCATTTATCCAATCTCCATTATGTTTGAATTTTTATCTAGTTGTATGTTGCGATTGCTGTTACCACTGAGGCATTAACGAAAGTGGTGGCTCTTGCAGGGTAGCAATTTGCTCTTTACAAGCAAGTACTTGTTGCTCCCAATATTTCGGATCATTAAACCACGGGAAGGCCAGAGGAAACGCAGGATCGTGCCATCGTTTCGCCAACCATGCCATGTAATGCACCATACGTAGACCGCGTAGTGGTTCGATTAGTTTCAGTTGTGCGGTATTAAAATCGCAAAACTCTTGGTAACTCTCTAGCAAAATATCCAGTTGCATCAGCTTATCTTGGCGCTCGCCATTGAGCAGCATCCACAGATCTTGTATCGCAGGGCCGTTACGTGCGTCATCAAGATCGACGAACATTGGCCCATCGCGCCACAAAATATTGCCAGGGTGGCAGTCACCGTGCAGGCGGATATTCTCAATGTTGCTCGGCCACTGGCTCTCTAGCTCTTTGATCAGAAGGTCAACGTCATTGAAGAAGGCATTTTCTAGGTGCGTCGGGATAAACTGAGAGTTCTCTAGAATCTTACGTGGCTGATAAAGGTATTCATCTAAGCTGATGGTCGGGCGATGCTGGAATGTTCTTCCCGCGCTGGCTTTATGAATACGACCAAGAAAGCGTCCTACGCCTTCCAATTGATCTAGATTGTCAACTTCATACTGTCTGCCGCCAACACTTTCAAATAGTGCAAATAGGTAGCCTTGGTATTCATGTAAGGTTGCACCGTTGATTCGCATTGGAGGCGCAACCGGCATCTCTTGCTCGATAAGCTCGAGTGCGAAGTCATGCTCTTCTTGGATCTGTGCCTTGTTCCAGCGTTGCGGACGATAAAACTTAACGACGTAGCGCTTACGGTCTTCATCGGTGAATTGATACACCCGGTTTTCGTAGCTGTTGAGAGCGAGAAGCCCGGATTCAGCACGAACTCCAATGCTCTCCAGTGCGTACCACATGAAGTCAGGAGTCAGGTTATCAAAGTTAAAGGCTTGCATCGTCATAGAATAAAAAAGGCTCATTACTGAGCCTTTTTCCATTTATTGGGTTGTTATACCAAGCACTAAGGTGCGGGTATCAGAGCTTCTTGATAAAGCGGCTTTCGACTTCCATCGTAAACTCTTCATTATCCGAGAGTATAAACTGAATTGTCGAAACTGGTGAGCTCAGTTTTTCTGGGTCGGCGCCTAAACTGATAGGTAGGTTCAAAACCTCGCCTGGATCGACAGTAATCGTCTGTTTACCATACCAGATAGAATCGGGCAGTCCGCTAACACCGAGTTTGTACTCTTGCTCTTGTTGAGTCTTGTTGATCACTTTCAAGGTGTAGGTGTTTTCAACCAACCCTTGGTTATTGACTCTAAACAGTTGGTTTCGGTCACGCAGAACACTTAGGCCGGCAGGATCAACGCTCGCGATTTGGGCGAAGAACAAGCCCAGCATCACGATCAAGATAGCGCCATAGCCCAACAGCTTGGGACGCATTACCTTGGTCGAGTGACCTTCAAGTCTGTGCTCGGTGGTGTAATTGATCAGGCCTTTCTCATAGCCCATACGCTCCATCGTGTTGTCACAGGCATCAATACACGCGCCGCAGTTAATACACTCGTATTGCAGGCCGTCACGGATATCGATACCCGTAGGGCACACTTGTACACACAGATTACAGTCAATACAGTCGCCTAGACTAAGCTCTTTTGGATCGGCTTTACGAGAGCGAGGGCCACGGCTTTCACCACGTTCTGTGTTGTAACCAACGATGAAGGTGTCTTTATCGAACATTGCCGACTGGAAACGCGCGTAAGGACACATGTGCAGACAAACAATTGAACGCATCCAACCCGCATTGGCATAAGTACATCCAGCAAAGAACAGTACCCAAAACACCGGCCAGAAAGACGAGTTAAAGGTAAAGAAGCCAACCACTAACTCTTTGATTGGGATGAAGTAACCAACAAAGGTTAAGCCCGTCGCAATGGCAATCGCCCACCACGCAATGTGTTTGAGGGTTTTTCTGAGGATTAAATTGCTCGTCAGTTTGCCCGAGTCTTGTTTTCTTCGCTTATTGGCAGCGCCTTCTAGCTTCTCTTCGAACCAGATATACATGAAGGTCCAGACGGTTTGTGGGCATAAATAGCCACACCAGACACGGCCTAAGAAGGTGGTTATGAAAAACAGGCCAAACGCGGCAATCATAAATAGGATCGCGAGTAGGGTCAGATCTTGCGGGTATAAGGTGGTGCCAAAGAAGTTGAACTGTTGGCTGCCGATATCGAGCAAGATCGCTTGACGTTCACCAAAGGGAATCCATGGGATAAGCGCAAAAAGTAAAAGTAAGAACCAACCGCCATAGCGACGCAGTTGTTGGAATTTACCTTTGCTTTCTCGAACATAGATTCGGTTACTTGGGTTAAATCGATCTCCATTACCTTTATGTGTTTTCGGGTTAAAGGTTTTAGGAGTCACATCTTTGATATCGATTTTATCCTGACTCATGGACTATCCTTTTTGTGGCTTGTTTGCCCGGTTAAGTCGGGCATGACGACATTACTTGAAAGTATGGTTTAGAGAACCTGTTGAAATTGAGCTTGGTGCATTTGTTGTTATCGCACTCACTCTTATTATTTTAGAAGATTCTTATGGATGGCGATTATAGCGACAATCTTGTTCTCATTTCTTTAACGCTATCAACCTTTAACAACAAAAGTCATAACAGTTGTGACGAAAAAATAGCGAACAGAAACAAAAAAGCGACCTGGTGGTCGCTTTTTAAAATTGAGTGTTTTATCTATACGGCAATTGAGCTCTAAACTAACGGGCGACTAAAGAAGGCCACGTGCTTTTAGAATTGCGGTTTTGAAATCATCTTCTTGGTCTTTTTTCAGGCCCGGGATCATCTCATCTTTTTCGCTGTTGCGCATTTTTAGGTGATAGATAAGAACATCGTCAGTCAGTTCTTCAAGCTTGCCTTGGTAGCCCGCTTCTTTTGATAGCTTAATGATGAACTCTAATAGGTTAAGCTCTTGATCTTTCTGCCACTCAGGCTCCATCAGTTCAAGCAGTTCTTCAATGCGGTGACACTTCATACTTTATTTCTCCACAAATTTTATAATGATTTGTGGCTAAGGTATCAAATCGGGTAGGGAATACCAATGTGTAAACACATTTCAAGATGGGAGCGGGCAAGAAAAAAGCGCAGTAAAAACTGCGCTTTTTGTTAAGCGGCTTTAATCACTTTCGTTGTAGTCGGTGCTAATAAAGCAGTCTTCTCAACTAGAGTCATTGTAGGAGCCAATTTCTTAGCCGTTGGAGCAGCAACAAAGCCACTACGACGACGCATCGCACTACGGTTGGTGTGCGAGAACCTGACAGCTGTTGGGCGCATTAATTTACCTAACGGTCAGGCATATCCATTGCCAATCTAATGGCCTGATTTACCATGAGCTCCACCTCAATTGCTTGAAGCGTCACTCGTCTGGCTTTCGCCAATCCGAAGAATAAATCAGGATAATGATATGCATGCATATCAAGGCTTAGATTATCACTATCTAAGTTATCGATCGACGCCTGAGTGATAAATAGACGATATTAGAGCTAAAATAGTGTGAGCAGTATATTTGAGTTTGAACCTCTTTCAGGCTTAAGATGATGCTTTAAAGGAGGTGCATATGTCGTTCTTAAAGAAAACGTTAGCAAGTTTTGGAATTGGATCTGCCAAGGTGGATTCTGTATTGCAACAGGAAGTGCTTTATCCAGGCAAGAAGGCGAGCATTATTGTGCATGTCTATGGTGGCGCTCAGCCACAAGAGATCGACAATATCGATCTCAACTTGTGCTGTCGTTACGTCAAAGAAATTACTATGAATTCGCAAAGGCAAGAGGGCGGTCAAACACGTCGAATGCACCAGACATACTCGTTGGCCAAATGGAGCCTGCCGTATGCCTTTGTTATTCAGCCGGGTGAAACCCGTGATTTTGAATGTGAGTTTGATGTCCCGCTGAACACACCTGTCACGATTGGTGATTCAAAGGTGTGGCTAGAAACCGGGCTCGATATTGCGATGGCGATTGATCCATCGGATAAGGATATTTTAACGGTTCGCCCAGATGCACTTCTTGATGGTATTTTTAATGAACTAGAAGCTCAAGGTTTACGCATTCGCCAAGTTGAGTGCGAAGCAGTAGAGGGCTTTGAACTGCCATTTGTTCAAGAGTTTGAGTTTGTCCCTACCACTGGTCCATATCATGGCCGCTGGCGTGAACTGGAAGTGGTTGCTCATCGTGATGAAACCGAGCTTAAGTTGTGGTTTGAGATAGACCGTAATCGCGATGGTGCAAAAGGCATGTTGGCGAGCTTGTTAGGCATTGGCCAACTGCAGCGTCAATTGAGTGTGCCATTGGATACGTCACCACAAGATGCGGGCAAGATGGTACTTGAGTATCTAGACAACGCATCTTAGTTAGCTCTTTGGTTCTGTAGCTTTAGAGACCTTAGCTTCATCACACCGTTTAGGCGTTATTAATGTCATAAAAGATGTCATAAAAATTTAAGCTTACACGTGTAAGCTTAATGTGCAATACTAGGCAAATCGAACATTTACTCTAGTAGGATAATCATGTCTGCATCATCGGCGAGCGAATACAGTGACATCGAAGAACGCGCCAATGCGATAACCCATGGCTTGGGTGTTGTGCTTGGCGTGGTTGGTTTAATCCTGCTGCTGATTCGTGCGTTTGACCATCAAGCCGACATACTGACTATTGCGAGTATGGCGGTATATGGCAGCAGTATTATCCTACTCTTTCTCGCTTCCACGCTTTATCACTCGATCACCACAGAAAAGACCAAGCGATTACTGAAAACTCTCGATCACTGTGCGATCTACTTATTGATCGCTGGCAGTTACACGCCATTTTTATTGGTGAGTTTAAGAACACCATTGGCGATGGGTTTGATGGCAGTGATTTGGGGTATCGCGCTAGTCGGAATCATTATGAAGATTGCCTTCGTCTACCGATTTAAGCGTTTGTCATTGGTGACTTACTTGGCGATGGGTTGGTTATCGCTGATTGTGGTTTATCAACTGGCGATGAATATCGAGATGGGTGGTTTGGTGCTACTAGCACTCGGTGGCGTGATTTACTCGTTGGGTGTGATTTTCTATGTGGCAAAACGCATCCCTTACAATCATGCCATCTGGCATTTGTTTGTGTTGGCGGGCTGCGCTTGCCATTTCTTCGCTATTTATTTGTACGTGACTCCGGTTTAGCGAGCCAGTACCTCAGTAATCTCAGCTTTAATCTGATATTCAGGGTGTTGTTCTAGGTCGAGCTTGATGAGCTTGCCTTCTTCACCCGTCTTTGGTCGTAGGTATGTGTCGGCCATTCGTTTGATTGATTTCCACACAGCAACTTCTTCTTCTGCCAACAACTCACCTTCTGCAGTAAATACGCTGATGTTAAGTGATACCAAAATGACCGCTTGAGTGCCTTGGTTAGTGATGGCTGTCGGAATGATAAGCTCACCATCTTCATAGCGACTTGCACCCAGTACAACATCCACTCCTGACTGAGACAGCTGTAAGCTTGGCTTTTTACTATTAACCACAATCGTAGTGCCACGCGTGTTCGTTGCGACAGGTACGGCTACGACAGGCACTGCAGTCTCTGATGTTGTCGTTGCTGCTTCCGTTTGCTTTGGTGCCACGTATTGCCAAGTAAAATCATCTTTGAGTAACACTTGCTTGCCATCAGGCAAGGTGACCATTTGATCAGCAAAGGCAGAACTTACGAATACTGAGTTTGCGAGCAATGCGCTAGCGAGAAGTACGTATGATTTCATCTGTGTTTCCTTGATTTTGTGCTTGGTTAACGTCGCCAAAAGGCTGGGAAAAATAGAACAATGAGCGTCAATATCTCGAGTCGCCCCATCAGCATTCCTAAGCTTAGCAACCATTTAGCGGCGTCGGGCAGTGGAGCAAAGTTCCCGGTTGGACCGATAACGCTGCCCATACCAGGACCAACGTTGGCAACGGCTGTGATAGCGCCAGATATACTGGTCACGGGATCAAGCCCCATCGCGCTCAAGCCACCTGCAATTAAGATAATCGTAATAAAGAACATCAAACCAAATGCGACTAGTGAACGCACAATATCGTCATTCACCGGTCGCTGATTGTAGCGTTGAACAAACACGCCCGACGGGTGAATCAGTTTCATCATCTGCTTATGAAGCATGGTCATCGCGATCTGGAAGCGGAAGATCTTGATACCACCAGAGGTTGAACCTGAGCACGCGCCCGCCATCATTAAAAAGGCAAACAGCGTGGTAGGCAAAGCGCCCCACGCGGTGAAATCTTCTAAGCCAAAACCGGTTGTGGTTACGACTGACACAATGTTAAACATCGAAACACGCATCGCATCCAATACCGTGTAGCCATCTCTGACCACCAGCCATGTGGATATCACAGCACTGGTGACTAAGAATAGGTAAGCGAAGCCTCTCACTTGGGCATCTTTGTAGAGGATAGAGAGCTTTCTACCGCGCAGCGCACTGACAAAGAGTAAAAACGGCAAGCCACCTAAGAACATGAATACAGTACCCACCCAGTGAGCGCTGTTCGAGAAGTGGTTCATAGAACCGTCTGAGGTTGAGTAACCGCCTGTAGATAGCGTGGTGAATGAGTGGTTGATGGCATCAAACACACTCATGCCCGCAAATAGGTAGCTCACCAAGCATAGGCCTGTTAATACCAAATAGACCGCCACGATGTTCTTGGCGACGGTTTTTGCTCTCGGGCTGCTTTTATCTGACCAATCGGAAGACTCAGTTTGGAACAAGCGCATACCACCGACGTTAAGCATTGGTAGAACCGCTACTGCCATTACGATGAACCCAACACCACCAAGCCACTGCAATATAGATCGCCATAATAGAATGCTTGGTGACATGCTGTCTAAGCCGCTTAATACGGTTGATCCTGTCGTGGTGATACCCGACATGGTTTCAAAATAGGCATCAGTGAAGCTGATGTGGTTGATGAAGACAAAGGGTAGTGCAGCGAAGGCGCTGGCAATAGTCCAGACCAGAGAGGTGATCAGGAACATGTCCCGCACCCCTAATCGAAACTTAGCGGAGCGGCCTAAGCTTAAGCAGATGAATGCCACAATGTGCGTGATCACTACCGATTGACCAAACTCGAGGAAGCCACCGGTGCCAGTAAAAAAGGCAACCAATGTAGGGATGTACATGAAAAGGGCGAGTTTTGATAACACTAACCCTATCACTAATAATATCGGACGAAAGTTGACCATAGCTTAATAGACCATAGCTTAAATAGATTACAGCTTTGTGCCGGAGCGTCGTTCTCACAAAAAGAAAGTTGCGAGAAGAAGCTTACGAGAACAAGGCTATAAGAAGAATGGGCTCGGTTGGAATAGAGACTCAACATCAGGTACGTATTTCTTGTCCACTAGGAACATCACAACGTGGTCATCTTGTTCAATTACGGTTCTATCGTGCGCAATAAGAACCTCTTCTCCGCGAACAATTGCACCAATAGTGGTGCCCGGTGGTAGCTTGATGTCGCCAATCGCTCGGCCAACCACTTTCGATGTGGTTTCGTCACCGTGAGCAATGGCTTCGATCGCCTCTGCAGCGCCGCGACGTAGAGAGGATACGTTAACAATATCAGCACGACGAACGTGAGTAAGCAGCGCAGAAATGGTCGCTTGCTGTGGAGAGATAGCAATATCAATCACGCCACCCTGAACAAGGTCTACGTAAGCACCACGCTGAATCAGTACCATTACCTTCTTGGCACCCATTCGCTTCGCCAGCATTGCTGACATGATGTTGGTTTCATCTTCATTGGTTAGGGCAATGAACACGTCCACCTGATCGATGTTCTCTTCGGTTAGCAGTTCTTGGTCGGCGGCATCACCACAGAATACGATGGTGTTTTCTAATTCTTCAGATAGCTTCTCAGCACGAGTGTAACTACGTTCGATAAGCTTGATGCTGTAGCTCTGCTCAAGGCGTTTCGCCAAGCTTGCACCAATGTTACCACCTCCGACAATCATGATGCGGCGGTATGGCTTCTCTAGGCGTTGCAGTTCACTCATTACTGAGCGGATATGGTTACTCGCGGCCACGAAGAAAACCTCATCGTCTGCTTCAATGATGGTAGTGCCTTGCGGGCGAATAGGGCGGCCTTGACGGAAAATAGCAGCAACACGAGTATCGATGTGCGGCATGTGCTCACGCAAAGCAGATAGGGCGTTACCGACCAGTGGACCACCGTAGTAGGCTTTTACTGCGACGAGGCTAACTTTCTGTTCAGCAAAGCTCACAACCTGCAATGCGCCTGGGTATTGAATCAGGCGCTCGATATAGCTGGTCACTAGCTCTTCGGGTGCGATCAGGTGATCGACTGGGATGGCACCTGATTTGAATAACGCTTCTTTCTCTTCTAGGTATTGAGGAGAGCGAATACGAGCAATTCGGTTTGGCGTATTGAAAAGAGAGAAAGCAACCTGACACGCAGCCATGTTGGTTTCATCCATGTTGGTTACGGCAACCAACATGTCGGCATCTTGCGCACCCGCTTCACGTAGTGTGTTTGGGTGGCTGGCATAACCGTTTACAACCCTAAGGTCGTACTTATCCTGAAGTTCACGAAGTCGGTCAGCATTACGGTCGACAATGGTGATGTCGTTGTTTTCACCAACCAGGTTTTCAGCAAGGGTACCGCCAACTTGTCCAGCACCTAGGATAATGATCTTCATAGCCTTTCTCTTTTCTTTACCGTGGTAATTCTAGTTATCTAACTTTATTTTGATAATGCACTAGAAAGAAACAGCGGCTAAGAAATAAATTCTTAGCCGCTGTTAGTTGTTATGCCTGTTTTACTAGAACTGCGTAGTAGAAGCCATCCATATCTTCTTCTCCAGGTAGTATTTGACGACCCGGATTTTCGATATCAGACCCAACCAACGTAGCGTTCTCAGTGCGTGCTAGGAATGCTTTCACTTGCAGCACGTTTTCTTGCGGCGTGATAGAACAAGTCGCATAAACCATGGTGCCGCCTTCTTTCAGCTGACGCCACATTGCATCCATAATCTCGCTTTGCAGTTCAGCCAGCGCATCAATGTCAGACGCACGACGTAGCCACTTGATGTCAGGGTGACGGCGAATGACGCCAGTCGCTGAACAAGGTGCATCAAGTAGGATACGGTCGAACTTATCACCCATCCACCACTCTTCTGGGTAGCGAGCATCACCACAAATTACGTCGGCACGCAGTTGTAGACGCTCAAGGTTATCGTAAACGCGGTCTAGACGTTTAATGTCGCAGTCAATCGCAACCACTTCAGTGTCTTGAGTGTGCTCAAGAATGTGTGCCGTTTTACCACCTGGCGCAGCACAACAATCTAAGATCAGCTCACCATCTTTTGGTGTTAGGTAGTCAACCGAAAGCTGAGCGGCAGCGTCTTGCACTGATACCCAACCTCTGTCGAAGCCAGGAAGCAAAGTAACATCACAAGGTGCAGCTAATTTTATGGCATCGGCTGCTTCTGGGTGCAATGTGTATTCAATGTTTTCGTTTTTAAGTAGTTCAACATACTCGTCACGAGTGTGGTGTTGGCGGTTAACGCGCAGCCACATTGGTGCCTTACTGTTGTTTGCTTCAACCAGTTGCTCCCATTGATCTGGGTAGCTCTCTTGAAGCATTTTTAGAATCCAGCTTGGGTGGCCGTATTTGCCTGCATTGTGACTAACGGCTTTCTCGTCCAGTTCTTCTTGGTCACGTAGGTAGCTACGTAGCACAGCGTTGATCAAACCACTCAGGCTTGGACCACGCAGTGTTTTAGTGCCCTCAACCGTTTCAGCAACCGCGGCATGCGAAGGGATACGCATGAAGCTTAGTTGGTAAATGCCCACCAAGATTAGGTGGTGGAATACACGCTTTTTACCTTTAAGCGGGTTTTCCATCAGTTCGTTAGCGATTGACTCTAAACGAGGCAGGTAACGAAGTGCGCCGTAGCAAATCTCTTGCAGTAGAGCATGGTCTCGTGGACGGATCGTTTTTTGAGCCGCAGGGAGAGCGTGTGACAGAGAGTGGCCTTTATCGACAACTTGGAATAGGACATTTGCAGCAGCAGCGCGAACATTCATGAGGGGTACCGAATATTTATTTGAATACATGAGGGCATCTCTGCCCTCGTAAAGGTTTTCTAAGCTGCGTAATTAGCAGCTTTAAAAGCGGATTAAGAAAGTTGTGTACCAACTTCAAACCAGCTTGCACGTGAGTTCAAGATATCCTGAACTGACATGGCTTTTTTACCTGGAACTTGCAGTTGTTCAAGAACAAGTACGCCTTGCCCTGTCGCAACATAGATACCAGTTTTATCCGCTTGCAGAATGGTACCTGCAGGCTTATCAGAAGTTTGCTCTGCCACACGGCTTTGCCATACTTTAATGCTGTTCTCAGCAGCTTCAAAGTGACTCATTGGCCATGGGTTGAAGGCACGAACGCAGCGCTCAATATGCGCAGCTTCATCACTCCAGTTGATACGCGCTTCTTCTTTGCTTAGCTTCTTCGCGTAGTTCGCAAGCTCATCGTCTTGCTTTTCTGCAACTGCTTTGCCAGAAGCGATGTCCGCTAGACATTCAACAAGCGCATCAGGGCCAAGGCCCGCTAATTTCTCGTACATAGATGCGCTAGTATCTGTCGCTTCGATAGGCAGCGTCGCGATACTTAGCATGTCGCCAGTATCTAGGCCGATATCCATCTGCATGATCGTCACGCCTGTCTCTTTATCACCTGCCCAAATAGAGCGTTGAATCGGAGCAGCACCACGCCAGCGCGGTAGGATAGAGCCATGTACGTTGATACAACCTAAGCGAGGTGTATCTAATACAACTTGCGGAAGCAATAAGCCGTAAGCGACAACAACCATGATGTCAGCGTTCAATTCAGCTAGCTCTTGCTTAGCCTCACCTGACTTGAAGTTTTCTGGTTGGTAAACCGGAATATTGTTTTCAAGTGCGATGTTTTTTACTGGGCTCGCAGTGAGTTTTTTACCGCGGCCTGCTGGGCGATCTGGCTGTGTGTAAACAGCAACAACTTCATGCTCCGAAGACAACAACGCCGCCAAGTGACGGGCGGCGAAATCCGGAGTACCTGCAAAGACAATTCTTAAAGACTGACTCAAGGTAGGCTTCCTTCTAATTTAGTAATAGCAGCGGTTATTAACCTTGTTTCTCGTTGAAACGTTTAATCTTCGCTAGCTTATCTTGGATACGTTTACGCTTTAGTGGCGATAGGTAATCAACAAACAACTTGCCTTCTAGGTGGTCAAGTTCGTGCTGAACACAGATAGCCAGAAGGTCGTCAGCGTCGAATGTGAATTCGTTGCCGTCACGGTCTAGTGCTTTAACCGTTACTTCTGCAGCGCGAGGTACTAGAGCTCGAGCGCCTGGTACAGATAGGCAGCCTTCTTCGATTCCATCTTCGCCGCGCTTCTCAGTAATTTCAGGGTTGATAAGCACCATTGGCTCATCACGTGTTTCTGAAATATCGATAACAACGATGCGTTGATGGAAATCTACTTGCGTTGCCGCAAGGCCGATACCTTCTTCGTCGTACATGGTTTCAATCATGTCATCAACGAACTTTTGAATCTCTGGGGTAACTTCTTTTACCGGTTTCGCCACGGTACGTAGACGATCATCTGGTAATGTTAATACTTGTAATACAGACATATACACTCGAAATATTGAACTGTGCCGAAACAGCTTAAACCTTGTTGGCTCAATTCTAGACATTTTAGAGGTCAAATGACAGCATCCTGAAGGTAATTCTCAAATCAGATGTCATATATTCAGACCAAGGAACCTAGGTCATGCGTCATTTTTCTCCCATTTTTTCTCTTGTTTGTGCCTCGCTTTCGTTCGCCGCTACGGCTGAAAATAGCGCTCAACCTTTAACCATTAAGCAGGGCGCACCTGAGGCGTATGTGGTGGTAAAGGGCGATACCTTATGGGATATATCTGCGATGTATCTTGATAGCCCGTGGTTGTGGCCAAGGTTATGGCAGGTAAACCCTGAGATAGAAAATCCTCACCTTATTTATCCCGGAGACAAACTGTCGTTGGTTTGGATTAATGGTGAACCTGTCTTGAGCCTCAAGCCTGTTATCAAACTCAGCCCTAAGATTCGTGTTTCTGAGAAGAAAGCAGTACCTACCGTCAACGAGGGACTGGTTCTACCTTATTTACAGTCTGATCGCTTGGTAGAGCAGCAAGATATCGAATCGGCACAACGAGTATTAGGAACCAGTGATGGTAAACGTTTCTTATCGGGTGCAGACCGGTTGTTTATCTCAGGTAACCAACAACATCAAAAGTGGGGTATCTACCGCGCAGTTGAAACCTACCAACGGCAGCAACCCCAAGCGAGTATTACCTCTTTGCGACTGGTCGCCACTGCGCGCTTAAAAGAGGTGGATGCTGAGTTCAGCAGCTTGCAGATAGACACTCAGCTGCAAGAGGTATTGCTGAACGACCTTGTGCTACCAGAACTTGGTGTTGATCAGGTGAAGCTCTCTACCACGTTTTATCCTGCACCTAGTGCGGCGGGTCAATTTGCTAATATCTTGGGCTCATTAGATGGCAGCCAATACAGCGCGAAGAATCAGGTGGTAGTGATCAACAAAGGTTCACAGGATAACCTTCGCCAAGGTTCTATGTTTACCCTCAGCGAAAGCGGTGCGGTGGTGTTTGGTAAGCAAGGTGAATACAGTTATAAAGAGTCTGCGGCGAGCGATAAGGTGCAATTGCCAAGTACCTCGCTGGGTAGCTTGATGGTCATTCGTCCTTATGAGTATTTTAGCCTCGCGTTGATCACTCAGAGCTCTAAGCCTGTTAGCAAGGGCATTCTGGCAGTATCGCCTTTGGATCTTGCTTTGACAGAAGAGGTTAAGGGCACCGAGTGAATGAGCAACAACTGAGTGCTTGGCTAACTCTAAGTTTTGTTCCTCAATTGGGTGGCAAACGCCTTTCTCGCCTGCTGAGTATCGATTCCCCTTCGAACATTGTTGGCTACTCAAGCCAGCAGCTGCAAGTGATGGGTTTATCAGGCAAACAAATTTCTTATCTAAGAGAGCAAGCCCCAAGAGAAGTGGAGGCTTGCTTATCATGGCAAGCAAAACAGCCTAACCATCACATCATTACCCCTAATTGCCCCCATTATCCCAAACTGCTTAATGAGATTGCCTCTGCGCCCAGTGTTCTTTTCGTTAAAGGTCACGTTGAAAAACTGATCGAGCCTCAAATCGCGATGGTCGGCAGCCGCAATGCCAGTATTGAAGGACTGCAGACCGCCAAGTCCTTCGCCAAAGAGTTTGTCCAAAACGGTTTAATTGTCACCAGTGGCTTAGCTTTAGGTATCGATGGCTATGCTCATGATGGTGCTCTAGATAAAAGAGGGGAAACTTTTGCAGTGTTGGGGTCTGGCTTGGACTCCATTTATCCTGCCCGCCACCGAAATCTAGCTGAGAGGATCTGTGAGAACGGAGCGCTGATTTCAGAGTTTCGACCGAGTGCTAAACCGAGACCTGAACATTTCCCCCGTCGTAACCGTATTATAAGTGGCTTGTCGTTAGGAACCTTGGTGGTGGAAGCGGCTGAGAAGAGTGGCTCTTTAATTACCGCTCGCTATGCCATGGAGCAAGGTCGAGAAGTGTTTGCGCTGCCCGGTTCTATTCATAGCCCAACCAGTCGCGGAGGTAACAGTCTCATCAAAGCTGGAGCATGTTTAGTGCAAAATGCTCAAGATGTTCTGATTGAAATAAAGAGTCTGTTAAACTGGTCTATAGATCAGCAGCCGAGCTTATTCGAACCTACGCCGAATGAGGGTGAAAATGAACAATTGCCATTTCCACAGCTGTTAGCTAACGTAGGATTAGAGGCGACACCCGTTGATATTTTGGCACAGAGAACCCATATACCTGTGCATGAAGTCATGATGCAGCTTTTAGAGCTTGAGCTCTCAGGGCATGTTGTTGCAGTTTCCGGTGGCTATATTCGAAAGGGGAGAGGCTAAGCTATGATGATGGACATACTGATGTACTTGTTTGAAACCTACATCCATAGCGATTCTGAATTGCAGGTGGATCAAGACGAACTTGAAGATGAACTTCTTCGAGCGGGGTTTCACCAAGATGATATTTATAAGGCTCTCCATTGGTTAGAAGACCTTGCTGCACTGCAAGATACTGAGAATCAAGCGGCGATTACTATGTGCTCTAATACCTCGATGCGTGTTTACACAAGTAAAGAGATATCACGTATTAATATGGAGTGTCGTGGTTTCTTGTTGTTCCTTGAGCAGATCAACGTCCTCACGACAGAGATTCGTGAAATGGTGATTGATCGTGTCATGGGGTTAGAGACCAATGAATTTGAGTTGGATGATCTGAAGTGGATTATCTTAATGGTACTGTTCAATGTACCGGGTAATGAAAGTGCTTACACGCAAATGGAAGAGCTGTTGTACACCAAAGAGCAAGGTATCTTGCATTAATACAGGCTTATCATGAGTAGTAAGATTGATAATCAGCTTTTTTCAGCACATGAACATGCGTTAGAGCATGAACCATGTCCACAGTGTGGTGGGGAGCTTCAGCTTCGCCATGGTAAGCACGGCCCATTTTTAGGCTGTAAGCAGTATCCGAGCTGTGATTACATCAAGCCTCTTCATCAAAATGATGGTCATGTGGTGAAAGAGCTGGGCGTTCCGTGTCCTAAATGCCAAAACGAATTGGTATTAAGGCAAGGTCGCTTTGGGATGTTCATTGGCTGTAGCAGTTATCCAGAGTGTAATCACATCGAATCTTTGGACCAACCGAAAGAACAACCTGAAGAGCAGCCACTTGTTGCCTGCCCTGAGTGTGGTCGAGGCCACTTGGTTGAGCGTAAATCTCGCTATGGCAAAACCTTCTATGCGTGTGATAACTACCCTAAGTGTAAGTTCGCCGTTAATCAGCCACCTGTTATAGGTCGTTGTGAACAGTGCCAGTTCCCGTTGTTACTTGAGAAGAAAACAGCCAGTGGTACCAAGAAGCAATGCGCTGATCGCAAGTGTCACCACATTCAATCTCAATAACTCGATATTATAGACACAAAAAAACGGCGCTCACTGAGCGCCGTTTTTGTATCCAATAAACTTTTTATATCAATAAGCCAATGTAGGCTTACTTCATCTGCTCAGCAAACTCATGCACAGCAGGGTAGGCTTGCTTATCAAGAATCTCAGCCAATGAGCACAAAGCTCTTTGTAATTCTGCGTTGTAGTCAGCGCTCACGTTAATGTGACCCATCTTGCGACCTGCACGCTTTTCTTTGCCATACCAATGAACATGACAACCACCTTGAGCAAGAATAGCCTCAGGAAGAGTATCTTCGCCAAGAATGTTGATCATTGCGGTTGGACGAATCAGTTTAGTGCTACCTAGTGGCATGCCACACACTGCACGTAGGTGGTTTTCAAACTGACAAGTCTCTGCGCCTTGTTGCGTCCAGTGGCCCGAGTTATGAACACGTGGTGCAATCTCATTAACAAGCAGTGAACCTTGAACATCAAAGAACTCAAGTGCTAGCACGCCAACGTAATCTAAACGCTCAGCAATGGCAGTGAACATGGCTTTAGCTTGCTCTTGCAGTTCAATGTCATCAATCGCTGTCGATAAGCTCAACACGCCGTCGGTGTGAACATTCTCAGCCAGTGGATACACTTGAACCTCGCCATTGGTATCACGAGCACCAACCAGTGATACTTCGCGGTCAAACGGAACAAACTCTTCAGCCACAATCGCTTGGTTGTCGGTCGCGGTAATGCACTCAGCCATTTCTGCCCAAGTCGCGTCAACATTGTCTAATGTCTTTAAGCGCCATTGGCCCTTGCCGTCGTAGCCGCCAAGTGTGCTCTTCAACACCATTGGTAAGCCAACGTGAGCAATTGCAGCGTCAAAGTCTTCGCGAGAGTTAACCACGTAGTACTTAGCATTCTTCACGTTCGCTTCGTCTAACAGGGCTTTTTCAAGACGACGGTCACCGCCAGCTTTGATTGCTTCTGTTGTCGGTAAGAACTTACCGCTGCGCTCACACACCTCAAGTACATCGTGAGGAATATGTTCGAATTCAGCAGTAATGACGTCCGCACGCTCAATCGCATTTTCTAAGCCGTTACCTAGAATCGCTTGCGTTAATGGGTGAACAATATTTTTGCTGCCAACATCAAAAGCAGAAATTTCAATATTCAGCGGTGCCCCAGCTAGGGACATCATGCGAGCAAGTTGGCCCGCGCCTAACACAAGAACATGCATGGAAATTAATCCTCTGCAGGGTTTGGATTAGCCAAAACCGTTTCTGTTTGCTCAGAACGGAATGCTTCTACTTTTGCCATTACTTCTTCATTGTGTGTACCAATGATTTGAGCGGCTAGGATACCGGCATTGGCAGCGCCAGCTTCACCGATAGCCAAAGTACCTACCGCGATACCTTTTGGCATCTGCACGATAGAAAGCAGAGAGTCCATGCCTTTCAGTGCTTTAGACTGAACTGGAACACCCAGAACTGGTACGCTTGTGAAAGCAGCAGCCATGCCCGGAAGGTGCGCTGCACCGCCAGCACCAGCAATAATTACTTTAATACCGCGCTCTTTCGCACTGGTTGCGTAGTCTGCAAGCAACTGAGGTGTGCGGTGAGCAGAAACCACTTTTGTTTCGTACGCCACGCCAAACTGATCCAACATTTCTGCAGCTAGCTTCATTGTTGGCCAATCAGATTTAGAACCCATGATAATACCGACAGTCATCTCAAACTCCTTCAGGTACGATTTAATTAGTGATTAGATATTTTGCGCGCATTATACGGGTAAAATTGCCTAAGGAAAACGTTTGCGTCAGTCTAGGTTGTTAATTGATACATTTTATAAACAAATAGCTTTAGTCACAGTGAATGATAATTTGTACACTTAGTGAGTTAGATAACTGAATTAATGAGGCAACCCGTGGATAACTTTCAACATACTTTGCAGGCATTACAACAAGGTGAAGTCATTGCTTACCCGACTGAAGGCGTTTTTGGGGTCGGTTGTGATCCCGATAATCCACAAGCCATCAAGAAATTACTCGACTTAAAACAACGACCGATCGAGAAAGGGTTGATCTTAATTGCTGCAAGTTACGAGCAACTGTTACCTTACATTGATGAAAGCCAGTTGACGGAAGAACAGTTGGTAACAGTGAAAGCGACATGGCCAGGTCCGGTCACTTGGATTATGCCAACCAGCAGCAAAGTTACTGACTGGGTAAGTGGTCAATTTGATTCCATCGCGGTACGAGTGACTGATCACCCTTTGGTTCAAAGAATGTGTAATGAGTTTGGTAAGCCGTTAACCTCTACCAGTGCTAACCTGACCGGCGAGCCGCCTTGTATGACGACTGAAGAAGTTAAGCAGCAACTTGGCCAACATTTGGTGGCTATTTTAGAAGGTCAAACGGGTGGTCGTGAGAAGCCAAGCGAAATTAGAGATGCAAAAACGTCGAAAATATTAAGACAGGGCTAAACCCTGCAAAGGAAGTAAGATGTCAGCAATTGATAAAGAAGCAGTAAAACAGTTTTTACTGAGTCTACAAGATTCGATTTGCCAGCAGCTTGAGCAAGCTGATGGTACTGCACTGTTTGAAGAAGATGCATGGCAGCGTGAGCCTGGCGAGCGCCTTGGTGGCGGTGGTCGAACTCGTGTGATGACCAACGGTGCGGTATTTGAGCAAGGTGGGGTTAACTTCTCTCACGTAGCGGGTAAGGCTATGCCTGCCTCAGCTACAGCTCATCGACCTGAATTAGCCGGACGTAAGTTTGAGGCGATGGGGGTTTCATTAGTTATCCACCCTAAAAACCCATATATCCCAACCTCACACGCGAACGTTCGATTCTTCATTGCGGAAAAAGAAGGGGAAGACCCGATTTGGTGGTTTGGTGGTGGTTTTGACTTAACGCCATTTTATCCTGTCGATGAAGATTGCCAATCTTGGCACCAAACAGCCAAAGATCTTTGTGCGCCATTTGGAGATTATGTTTATCAAGAGCACAAAGAGTGGTGTGATAAGTACTTCTATCTTCCTCACCGAGACGAAACACGTGGTGTTGGTGGGTTGTTCTTTGATGATCTTAACGAGTGGGGCTTTGAAAAGAGCTTTGCTTATATGCAGGCGGTCGGTGAAGGTTTTGCAGCCGCATACTTACCAATTGTAGAACGACGCAAACAGACGCCTTATGGTGAGCGCGAGCGTGATTTCCAACTTTATCGTCGTGGTCGCTATGTTGAATTTAACTTAGTCTATGACCGTGGCACTCTATTTGGTTTACAAAGCGGCGGTCGTACAGAGTCTATATTAATGTCGATGCCGCCATTGGCTCGCTGGGAATACCGCTACGAACCACAAGCGGGTTCACCGGAAGCTCTGCTTTATAGCGACTACCTAAAGCCTCGAGTTTGGTAGTTCTTCCTTCCTTATAGGGATAGTGATAGGGTCATCTATATAGATGACCCTTTTTTATTTCTGTTAGGTAAGGATATGACACAGCAAGTAGATCGTTATGCCGTTTTCGGTAACCCTATTGGGCAAAGCAAATCGCCATTCATTCACACATTATTTGCTCGCCAAACCAGCCAACAACTTACCTATACAGCATTACAGCCAGAGCATGGTGAATTTATCACTGCGGCCAAAACATTTTTCAGTGAAGGTGGTCGAGGATGTAACGTCACAGCACCTTTTAAAGAAGATGCGTATCAGTTTGCCAATCGCCTAACTGAGAGAGCTGAACTAGCTGGTGCCGTAAATACCCTTAAGAAGTTAGATGATGGAGAGATCATTGGTGATAACACCGATGGTGAGGGCTTAGTTCAAGACCTGCTTCAACATCAAGTCACGCTAAAAGGAGCACGTGTTCTTCTTCTTGGCGCTGGTGGTGCTGCGAGAGGAGTGATTCAACCTCTTCTCGACCAAAAGCCACAACAGCTGGTGGTCGCTAATCGAACCAGCTCCAAGGCTGAACTTCTGGCTGAGATGTTTTCGTCGCATGGCAACATCAAGGGGATGGGGCTAAGTGATGTTAATGAAGGCTTTGATGTCATTATTAACTCTACCTCATCTGGTCTAAGCGGGCAGCTTCCTGAAGTGTCTGAGGTGATTTTCAATTCTACTAGCGCCGTTTATGACATGGTTTATGGATCTGGAACGACGGTATTCAATCAATGGGCATTAGATAATGGTGTTCATGCTGCTTATGATGGTTTGGGTATGCTAGTGGGGCAGGCAGCAGAAAGCTTTATGCTTTGGCGTGGTCTTCGTCCGGGAACAAAACAGATTTTAAGAGAATTACGTAAAAATCTAGAGATGTAATGGGGTGTTTATAAAAAATGAATCAATCAATTCTATTTCCTGATATCCAAGATTGGGATGAAGAGAGCCGAACAATCACGTTCCCAGCACAACAGTCGGGCGCATTGATTGAATGTGTCATGTCTATTGAGGAATTATCACGATTGGCAGGTAAAGATATAGAAGAAGGCGATCAAGCTTTAGTTATCTTTTCAGAGTTACGTTTCGATATTGAAGAGCTAGCGGAAGAGTTAATAGAAGAAGAGGAGTATGACTCCTCTAATCGGATTCAGATCAAAGCGCTTTAGACTGAAATTACAGAGTCTAGATAGTCATTTTTATTCTGAACGTAGTTGTCTGCAGACTTCTGTAGAAAGGCACGCTCTTTATCATTTAATGGACGAGCTTGTTTTACTGGGCTTCCTACATAGAGGTAACCGCTTTCAAGTACCTTGTTTGGTGGCACTAAGCTACCAGCACCAATCATCACTTCTTTTTGGATAATCACGCCATCCAACACGATCGCTCCCATACCAACAAGTACACGATCCTCAATAGTGCAGCCATGCAGCATTACTTTATGCCCGATAGTGACATCATTACCTATTAAGAGAGGATAACCGTCAGGGTTTTCAGCATTCTTATGGGTGACGTGCAAGACACTACCATCTTGGATATTCGTTCTCTCTCCAATATGAATGTGGTTCACATCCCCTCGAGCTGCAACCAAAGGCCACACGCTAGAGTCGTTACCGATTTTGATATCACCAACCAGTACTGAACTGGTATCTATATAGACACCTTGCCCAATCTGAGGGGATATTCCTTTATAACTGCGTATTGAACTCATAAATCCTCCTTTATATAGGCACCTTAAGCCCTTAATTAAGAGGAATACTAGTGAAAATGGGGTGTTTTGAACAAAAAACGCTCGAACAATCAAAAAAGTAAGAAAAACTTCAAAAAGGGCTTGCCAGTGTGATCGAAATCTCTATAATGCGACCTCGTTGAAACGGGAAGGCTTCGTAAGAAACCAAAACGAATCAGCAGGTCAAATTAGCCAAGCTAAGCGCTTGAAAAAAGTTTTGAAAATAGTGGTTGACACTAAAACTTAAATCGCTAAAATGGCCGTCCGATTTGAGCGAGGCTCAAAAAGGAAAAGCTCTTTAACAATTTAA
>NZ_JBFRPK010000027.1:3408-42961 GCF_041471965.1 Vibrio sp. 10N.261.51.A3 | reverse complement strand
AGGGTTGGCTCTATATAGGTCATGATAATCATCCTTGTCATTGCTTAGATGATCAGATCATGAAACCTAAAAATAGTTCAAAAAAAATCCCCAAGCGTGGCTTAGGGATTTGTGTATAAGAGACAGCCTCATTTGAGGAGCCTTTTTATTGTTCATGTATTTTCCGGTCGGAATGAGTTAAGTGCAATATTGGTATATTTGATTAGCTAGTAAGCGTTTCTTCAAAGACACCCAATTCACGACCAAGCCAGATCGCTCGTACTGTGTGATCCAAAGTTTCTTCACCGCCAGTTACAGGGTGAATAAGCACCGACATATCACCGCGTTCTTGCTCAAGCCATTCAACAATGCCCGACTCTTTGTTCGCAAAGTGAATCTCAAACATTGGCATCTTATGTGGGCCAACCAAGCGCTGTATTAATGGGAAAGTCTCTAATACATCTTTACGTTCCGATAGAATTTTCTGACGAAGTGTTTCTGCCTGCTCTGCAAATCGCAGAGGGAAATAGATATGACCGTGGTACATGGCACCATCCTTTAGAATTATGATGTCTCGATTTTATACCTAAACCGCCTTTAATAGCTAAATCTAAATATAATATGCCAGCGCTATCGGTTCTAAACAGAGAAAGCGCCATGGTCTTGTTAACGTCAGGTTCGTTGCCTCCAAGTTAAACCTTAGAGGCCTTTTCCTAACCACAAGCTCGTGTCGAACTATCGGTACAAGTGCTTCTAATCAACTTCATCACAATATTAAACATCACCCCCACCAAAAACAGCGTGATGACAATGCTGGCGCCACTTGGCAAATCGTAATAAGCCGACACCGCTAAGCCCGATAAAATACCGACAGTGCCAATCCCAATACTCGCGATAAAGAAGCGAACGCCTTTATACGCAGCTGCACATAACGCAGGTATCACCAGTAACGCAAACTCCAAATATATCCCAGTCAGCTTTACGGTGATCGGCATCAAAATAGCGAAGATAAGATAAAAGCCACTTCCCTGCATAAATTCAGGCTTTACGCTAATCAACACCAACATCGCGGTCGTGATTATTGCCAATGGCCAGACATCATCCCAGGTAGACCACAATAGCTGCCCGTTGAGAATGCCTTGAATAAAATCGGCGCCATGAGGATCTTTGCTGACCAATAGAATCGCTAATGAAGCCGATACCACAAACAAACTTCCTACCATGGGTTCTAAGTGTTGTTTGTAACGCTTTTCCATTAACGCAATTAATCCGCATAGCAACAATGACATGACCCACGGGCCAATCATCTCTGCAAACCAAGAGCCACTAAACAATGCATATCGGCTCAGCCAATACTGGCTCAAGGCAGCGCCAAGGGCAGCCACTTGCGCGACAGCGAGATCAATAAAGATGATCTGGCGCTTGAGGACTTGCTCCCCAAGCACGATGTTGCCAACTAATGCTATTAATCCACACAATACTGCAGGTGCCAGCCAACCATATTCATTCAACATTATGATCTCGTTGATGTGTCTGGGTTAACGAGCGTTCTAAGCAATTCATCAATGACTTGATCGTACATTTGGTCAAGGCTCTGACCTTCTGCAACCGTCAATGGTAGCTGTATCGTAGGCTTATTGATTTGCTGGTTAAGCCAATTAGCAGGACGTTGGTCTTGATGTGATGAATACACAATCGCATCAAACGAAGCAGGATCCAACTTGGTCAATGACTGTAAATGTGACGTAGTCGGTGATATCCCAGGCTTAGGTTCTAAATCAGCAATTTGCGCCATATCTAACCAGTCAAAGAGGTAACGATATGTAGCATGATACCCGACCACTTTTTTACCTTGTAACGGCTCTGCTTTCGTTTCCCACTCTGCCAATTTATTACGCCAGTTGACACGAAACTTCATGCCATTTCGCATGTAGATATGTGCATTGTCAGGATCAAGCAGTTGTAAACGCTTGGTGACTTCTCTCGATATAGGAATCATATATTCAGCAGCAAACTGAACATGTGGGTTTCCGTGAGCATGGATGTCTCCCATGCTTCGATCGACATGGTCATGGGTGTCAAGCATACCTACCATATCGCTCGCGTATAACATGGTGGGCGCGCTATCTTGAACCGCAGGATTACCACTGCGTACTTGCAGCATTGGTAACCAGCCTACTTCTAATTCAGACCCTGAACACATTGCCATATCTGCTTGACGCATTTTGGCAATAAGTGATGGTCTTGCTTGAACATAATGCGGGTCTTGCTTAGCCGTAGTCGCCGAATAGATGTTGGCATCAGGAGCGTGACTATGAACAAGAGCTTGCCATTCAGGTTCACAAACGAAAATATTCAACGCCATTGCAGACGAAGATGCCATTATAGATGAGGATACAATGGCAACACCTGTTGCCATTGTAAGTAGGAGTTTCCTAGAATGCATGAGCACCGTGCGCCCCAAAGGTCATCACATACTGAAGGGTAAATACGTTATCTGTCTCTTTACTTTGGTTTTCAACGCGAGAGTATTGCGCTCTAACTGTACCAAAATGAGATGAATCCCAAGCGATCATTGCATCTGCTTCTTTGTCGTTCATTGCAGTAAAGTGCATGTGGTCACCATGTGCGTGTCCATCATAGCTTTCTGCTTCACCGTAACGCAGGCCAGCAGACCAGCTTGGGCTAAATCGGTAGACACCCGAGACATAGTAGCCTGCTAATGTATCTGGTGATTCTGCGTCATTTTTGAATTTGTCATCGACGATGCCATCTAACAACATGTATTCAGCAGCAAGCGTGAAGTTTTGGTATTTGTAGTTACCGTTTGGAGCCCACTTCCATACAAAGTCAGCACCGTATAAGTTTGAGCCCGTTACCGCCGCTCCGTGGCTATGATCGTGGTCATGGTCATGCCCGTGATCATGGTCTCCAAACTCACGAACTTTACCGTTTTCATTTCGTAAGTAGCTCAAACCAAACTGCCAGCTTGATGACTCTGAAAAGTCGTCACCTAGCTTAAGAGTTGTAGTGTAAACACCAACGTCAGAGCCATCATCAACAGACGACATCTTACTACCACTTAGCGCTTCAACACCAAACTTCACATACAGATCTGTAGGAAGAACGATGTTTGCACGAACACCATCATCGTAATAATGAGAGCCTAAAAATGTACGGTAAGCGGCAGGACGCTCAACAAAGCTATCGGTATGCATATGTTGGTTATTTAGGTAGCCGAAATCAGACAAGAAACGACCACCTCGAATGCTTAAACCGTAAGGCATCGTCAGTGTTTCAATGAAAGCTTCTTCGAGCAGTAATTCAGTCTCATCATCGTGAGTTTCAATAACCGTAGTCAAAGAGCCATAAAACTTATCATCGATATTCGCAGACATGTTCAGTTCTGTATGACCAAGACCAAAGCCTTCGCCGCGCTCTGAGTTATTACGTTGACCGTCTTGATAATACCCATCAAGAACGACACCAATTTGAGGGTTCGACAACGTGTCGGCAAAAACAGGGGAAACGAGAATGCTACCAACCGCTAGAGAAACCAATTTTTTATTCACAACTTTTTCCTTTCTAAGATACATCACCAATTAATTTATTGTTATGTTATAACATTACAATAAATGGTTAATCATTGAAATGTAACAAAGTATGAAATAACTCTGATAACAGGGCATTAAATAGGGCAAAAGCCATTAATATTCAACCACATAAACAAAAAAAGCAATTGACAAGTGAAAGCGAATAGTAACGGTATTTATCGAAAGACTGATATAAGGAAGGAATGATTCGATGGAACAAAAAACTAGAGTTTGAGTTAACGTTGGCCGCTAAAACAAACTCTAGAGATACTGGTGTCGACTATCGTTTTAAAATCACTACGGGCGTAGCTTTAAAACTCGATCAATGTCTTCCGCAGAGTGGCGCTCTGGTACTTGCTCCCACTCTTCGCCAAATGAACGGTTAACCACTCGGCCGCGTTGGAAGCCTTCGCGCGCTTCTAGTTGCTTCGCCCAGCGCACAACGTTGGTGTATGACTCAACTTGTAGAAACTCGGCCGCATCGTAAATTTTGCCTAGCACAAGGTTGCCATACCAAGGCCAAATCGCGATATCAGCGATGCTTAACTCGTCACCCGCCACAAATGTGTTATTTGCGAGCTGTTTGTCTAACACATCTAGTTGACGCTTAGCTTCCATTGCGAAGCGGTTAATTGGGTACTCTTGCTTTTCATCCGCGTAAGCGTAGAAGTGGCCGAAACCACCGCCTAGGAATGGTGCCGAGCCTTGTGCCCAGAACAACCAGTTAATGGTTTGCGTTCTTGCTGCCCCTTTTTTTGGTAAGAAGTGACCAAATTTTTCTGCTAGATGCATCAAGATAGATGCCGATTCGAATACATTCACGTCTTCGTCACCAGACTTGTCGACAAGTGCTGGTATTTTGGAGTTTGGATTCACGCTAACAAAGCCAGAAGAGAACTGATCAGCCTCACCAATGTTGATCAAGTACGCATCATATTCAGCTTCTTTAACACCCGCCGCTAACAACTCTTCCAGCAAGATAGTGACTTTTTGACCGTTAGGTGTGCCAAGAGAATACAATTGAAAAGCATGGTCACCAACAGGAAGCTCTTTATCAAAGCGAGCTCCAGATTCAGGACTATTGATGTTTGCCCACTTGTTACCACCAGCAGTATCGTTAACCCAAACTTTTGGCGGAGTGTATTGTTCTGACATGATATTTCCTTATTAATATAGGGTCTCACAAACTGATATTAGGTCACATGCCTGCGGTTAAAACCCCTGAATACGATTTATTTTCAAACTGTTAAGCATGGCTTATTCCAGAAAGACATAACCCGCTTAATCGTTAGTGTGTAGAAGGTAAGTCTGTATTCAAACTTCAATCTAATATCGATAAGTCCACTGCATCATTTAGCAATGATTTTACGAACGACATACCGACAGCTTCAAGAAAGCTGTGATAAAATCGGGATATTACAATTGATAAGGATTTGGCAATGTCTTCTGATTTCACAGGTTCGAGTGCAGCGTATGCTCGCCAAGAGAAAGGCTACCGCGAAAAAGCACTAAAACTGTACCCTTGGGTTTGTGGTAAATGTGCGCGCGAATTTGTTTACTCAAACCTCCGAGAGCTTACCGTTCACCACGTGGATCACGACCATACAAACAACCCTGAAGATGGCAGCAACTGGGAGCTACTGTGCCTGTACTGTCACGATCATGAGCATTCAAAATACACTGACCATGAGCGTTATGGTGTGGATGCAAAAGCGAGTTTAGATGATCATCAGTCAGCGACACACAACCCGTTCGCCGATCTCGCTAAGATGATGAAGAAATAACACACCTTCAGAGTAGTCTTTGGTAGATGGTAACTGCTAGATAATAGATACATAACAAGTAACCCCAGTATGTCACCATACTGGGGTTTCTTTTATCTGCCGTCATAACCAAATAATAGAGTTCAGGTAGGCAGGATCAAAAAAGCCTTCCGAAGAAGGCTTTTTAAGAATCAAATCGAATTATGCTGCCGCTTGCTTGCGAGACTCTTCTACCTTCTTAGCGCGTTGTTTTAGCGTCAATTTATCGCGGTATGCAAACCAAACGTAAGACACAACCACTAAGAAGAACAGGTATGACAATGAGAAAATGAACGGCGATTGAATGATATCGTTCGAGATACCCCAAGAAACACCGATAACAGTCACTGCAATTTTCGCAAAAAAGCCACACATCAATAGCACTAATGCCAACTGTGGGAAACGCGTACTGCGGAATGCAAGCCAGTAGCAACTACCAACTGCTAGAGCCGCAACATAGAAGCCGAATAGGAAAGAGTGAATATGGTCAGCTGCCGCTACACCACCAGAAATTGACATCAATAAAATTAAAAACAGTTTCATAATACTCGCCTCACCATAAGTTGGAAACGCATCCTTTCAAATTTGGAATCTCAGTTTGCATACTATTTTCCCACTTTTTACGGACAACACAACCCCTCCAATCGAACAAAATGTAAGCAAAAGTACTAACAAAAATCACCCTTAACAATTGCTTAACATTCTGTTTTTAATAAAACTCCGTTACTCCTTGTCTCATATGAACAAAGCGCTGTTACGATTTATTTTGTTACACAAATTTAACCTTGGAAATTAATTAAAATTATTTGTAACTCTGTGATATCCGCACGCAATACGCGTCTATTCAAAAACCATCACCTCAAAATCCCTGAAATAATAAGAAGACAGAGCGAAAAAGAACAAAATAGAGAGGTGTTAAAAACATTTCAAAAACCAATGAAAAACAACTTATTAACAAATTGAATTTAATTTACCAAAAATGGAAAAAGAGATTCCAATCACTTTTTAATTGGTTATAATCCGCGCTCTTTTGCGCTATCTGTTGATAAACGCAAACTAATTTTGAAGAAAAAATCACAATAACCCGTCTTTAGTTAAGTGGCTCTCCACTAACCGATGACAAAACTGAGAATAAAAATGAGCAAGATTGATAAAGCAACACGTATCCTGCTAGCAGGCTTCTGTATCAACCTTTGTCTTGGCATCCTGTATGCTTGGAGTGTATTTAACAAAGCGCTAGTAACTGAAGCTGGTTGGAGTGCTGCTGAAGCATCTTCACCTTACGCTATTGCAACTATCACATTCTCTGTTTCTCTTCTTGTTGCGGGCATCCTACAAGACCGTATGGGGCCACGTAAGATCCTTATCTTAGGTACAGCGCTTACAGGCCTAGGTATGATTGCTTCTGGTTTCGCTACAACGCCTATGATGCTGAACATCACGTTCGGTATTATAACAGGTGCAGGTATCGGCTTCGGTTACGCATGTCTGTCTCCATCAGCAATGAAGTGGTTCCACTCTTCTAAGAAAGGTATGGTTAACGGTCTTATCGCAGCAGGCTTCGGTCTTGCGGCTATTTACCTAGCACCAGTAACTTCTGCGCTAATCGACAGCATGGGTATCCAAACTAGCTTTATGATTCTTGGTGTTGGTGTACTTGCAATCGCAGTACCTCTAGCAGCAACAATCAACAACCCACCAGCGGATTACACGCCAGCTGAGCCTAAAGTAAAAGCAGGCCAAGCTCCTAAAGCGGTTAAGAAGACTGAAGACCTAACTTGGAAAGTAATGCTGAAGACTCCTCAGTTCTACTCTCTATGGATCATGTACGCATTCGCTGCATCTGTTGGTCTAATGATCATCGGTAACATCACTACAATTGCTAGCGTTCAAGCTAACCTGCCAAACGCAGTTTACCTAGCGTCTATCCTTGCAGTATTCAACTCAGGCGGCCGTGTTGCTGCGGGTATGCTTGCAGATAAAATCGGTGGCGTACGTACTCTACTTCTAGCGTTCATCCTTCAAGGCGCGAACATGGCTCTATTCGCTACGTTCAACTCTGAATTCACGCTAATCATTGGTACGGCTATCGCAGCGGTTGGTTACGGTACGCTTCTAGCAGTATTCCCAACACTAACTGCTGAGTTCTACGGCCTGAAAAACTACGGTACTAACTACGGCGTGCTTTACACGGCATGGGGTATCGGCGGCGCTATCGGTGCAGCAGTTGTTGGCTTCTCAATGTCAAACGGCGAAGGTTACGGCCTAGCTTACACAATCTCTGCAGTTATGATGGCAGTGTGTATTGTTCTAGCAATCATCACTAAACCAATCTCTGAAGCTAAAGTTGCTGAACTAAAAGCATCACAAGCTTAATCAACAGAAAAGATTGAATTTGTTACTGAAGAGCTTAACCTTAGGGTTAGGCTCTTTTTGTATCAAGCGACTTCTCCATTGACGACCGAAACCACTCTTCAGCTCTCCCCCACTTATTATCTCGACAACTTCAATCGACTGGTTGAACACGCTCAAACGCTCTACCCCGATCTTCTGAGTGATGATGAATGTCGTTGGTTGTCCGCATACAAACGTCTTTCTGTTTCAAGCCAATGCCTAATGGTTCGTTTGCTTTCTCGTAAAGGCCGTTGGTTTCGCAGCGATAAACTCAACTATGTTGAGATCCCAGATCTAAAGACCGTACTGCAAGAGCTAAACAGCTCAGGCTTCATTGGGTTGAGTCATCCCGAAGAACAGCATGACCTCGTCATTAGTGAGGTCGAGCTCGGGTTGCACTTGCTCACCAAACCAGAGCTGTTGAGTGTATTCCCCGCCCTTAAGAGCCATAGAAATGCCAAGAAAGACGAGCTGTTGTTACGGCTTGATCAGCAACCTTTTGATCAATTTCAAAACCTCTCTTTCGACTGTATTTACGTCATCGAATCTCAAGTGATTGATGTATTACTGTTGCTGTTCTTTGCCAACACCTATCAAGACTTAAGTCAGTTCGTGTTAAGCGACCTTGGGCTAAACACCTTTGAGAACTACCCATTAAGCAAGCAACGCCGCTTCTTCACCTCTAGGGATCAGCTCAATCAATTAATCCAGATGCGCGATATTCAACGCTTGTATTCAGAAGGTGACCGCAAAGATGGCGAGTTTCTGGAACTGATTTTAAATGCGATTCCTGAAGAATCAGAACACAGAAGTATTGCCAGAAAACGATCGCGTTTGATCAATGATGTTGCTCGCGATCTTGAAAGGCTTAATCTAAACGACCAAGCAATCTTTTGGTTCAGACAATCTACACTTCCTCCGAGCAGAGAACGACTTGCACGCATCTATGATAAGCAAGGTACGCTAGACTTAATGTGTGACATTGTCACGCAAATGAAAGCTACTCCATCGGATGTGTCAGAGTTGGAAATCGCTATTAAGCTTGAAGACCGGCTGCTACGGAAACAGGGGCACAAAGTTTCACGAACCATAAAGCCGAGCTGCAAAGAGTTAAAACTGGAATTAGACCTCAGCCAAACTCGAGTCGAGCTTGCGGTAAAGCAGCATTTTGAGAACCAAGGTTGGGACGTCTACTTTTCAGAAAACAGTTTTCTGTGTGGCTTGTTTGGTTTGGCTTTCTGGGATGTCATTTTCGCAGACGTTGAAGGCGCCTTTATCAATCGTTACCAACATCGACCATTGGATCTGTACCATTCAGATTTCGTAGACAAGCGAGCCGAACAGATTGAAGCCGTGTTTCAAACGATATCCAAACATGGGCTGAACCATTTTCTTGATACTTACGATGAAAAGCAAGGTATCGCGAACCCCTTTGTTCATTGGAATTATTTTCCTAAAGCACTCATCGAACACGGCATGGCTTCAATTCCAAATGCCTTGGTTGTAGACCTCTTCAAAGTGATATTGAGTGACTTAAAGCTATTTAGAACTGGGATGCCGGATTTGATTGCGTTCAAGGGCGATGAGTTTCATTGGATTGAAGTCAAAGGCCCTGGCGATAAACTGCAAGACAACCAGTGGCGCTGGATCAAAGAGTTTGAGCGATTGTCTGTCCCCTTCTCTGTTTGTTACGTCAATCAATGAGTCTTAGCTCTTAACTCTTAACTCTTAACTCTTAACTGCTAGCTTTTAGCTCTTGGGACTTAAATCTAGCTAAGTCTAAACACCAATTTCTGAGCACTAGCGAGTGACGCGCATCGACAAGTCACTCGCCCCATCAAGATCTTGTCTACAAAATTGTTAGAACATGAGCATTTTCAATCATTTTCGATATAATTATAGAAAATGCCTAATATTTAAATACGTATGAATTTAAAAAAACTCTTCATTTTAGCTTTTGTTAGCGTCTTCTCAGGTTGTGCCGTCTACGCGGGTTTAAACTTCGACGAACTGTTTGGTGAACAACAAGTACGCGATCGCCAAGCACCTATTCTTTCAGCTCAAGCGCAGCACTTCATTGACGAAGTAAAGCCCATCATTGATAACCGATGCGTGGTTTGTCACGCTTGTTATGACGCCCCTTGCCAACTCAAAATGTCTTCAGTGGAAGGTATAGACCGAGGCGCGAGCAAGGCACTCGTTTATCAAGGCACCCGCTTAACGGCATCAGCCCCTACTCGCTTGTTTGAAGATGCTTTAACCACGCAAGAGTGGCGCGATGCGGATTTTCATCCTGTCCTCAATGAGCGTATGCAGAACTCAACGGCTAACCTCGATGCTGGTCTTGTTTCTCGCATGTTGATTCAGAAAGAGAATCACCCTCTGCCCGATCAAACCCGGCTTGAAGGTTTCGACTTTTCAATCGATCGCGACCAACAGTGCCCAACCATTGAAGAGTACGCCCAATACGAGAGAGATTACCCAACTTGGGGGATGCCTTATGGGATGCCAAACTTAGACAAAACAGAATACGCGACTTTAATGAGTTGGTTGGAAAATGGCGCGTTAATGAACGACCACATTCCGCTGAACGATGCAGAACAAGAGCTCGTTAATGTCTACGAACGCTTTTTAAACAAGAGCGACAATAAGAGTCAACTTTCAGCACGTTATATCTACGAGCACCTGTTTTTATCTCATGTCTATTTTTCTGATTTAGCTCAGCCAACACGTTTCTTCACTGTTGTTCGCTCTGCAACACCACCAGGTGAAGCGGTACAACGCATCACGACTCGCCGCCCTTATGACGATCCAAAAGTGGATCGTGTTTACTACCGCCTGATTCCAGAGCAAGGCACCATCGTCGACAAAACGCACATGCCTTTCGCACTTAATAAAGAGCGTCTACAAAAGTGGAATACCTGGTTTGTTGACGCGAATTACGAGGTAAAACAACTGCCTAGTTACGACATCGATGTTTCAGCTAACCCAATGACATCATTTGAAGCGCTGCCAGTAAACTCGCGCTTCCACTTCATGTTGGATAACGCACAAAACACCATCATGGCCTACATCAAAGGACCTGTGTGTCGTGGTCAACTTGCCTTGAACGTGATTAACGACCGTTTTTGGGTTTTCTTCATTGATCCAGAGAAGGCCGATTTACCAGAAATAAATGCCTTCTACGCGAGCCAAAAGAAAAACTTAAAGCTGCCTAGCGAGCTAAAAAGCAACACCGTACCTGTAACCAACTGGGTAAGATACGCGAAACAACAAGCGCGATACTTAAACGCGAAATCAGACTTCACCAACCAATGGTTCGAGAGTGGCGTCCACCTAGACACTGGCATCATTTGGGATGGTAATGGTATCAACCCGAATGCTGCTCTCACCGTCTTTAGGCACTTCGATAGCGCCTCTGTTGTACAAGGGTTAGTTGGCACGCAACCTAAGACTGCGTGGATTCTTGATTATGCTCTTCTAGAGCGTATCCATTATCTTCTCGTTGCAGGCTTCGATGTTTACGGCAACTTTGGCCACCAGCTGATTACACGCATGTTCATGGACTTCTTGCGTCTTGAAGGTGAGAGTAACTTCTTAAGCCTTCTTCCTAAAGACGTTCGTCACATTGAACACTCTAGTTGGTACCAGAACCAAAGCGCACAACTGAGTGACTATTTGCAGCGAAACATTGCACCTTTTGATCAGCCGACCAGCGTGGTTTACAAAACGGCCGATCCGAAACGTGAACTGCTTGATATGATCAAAGATAAGCTCGCACCTGTTCTCGATAATCGCTTTGAGATTGTTGAAACAGGTTTTGGTAGAAAGAATGAAGCACTGCTTAACCAAGTGAATTTGATAAAGGGCGAAGGCCTGCGTCATGTGCCTCAATTAGTAATGATCATGATTGAAAGCGAAAACGGCGAAGAGCAACTGTTCACCATGATTCACAATAATGCGCACAGCAACATTTCTAGCTTGTTTAATGAAGAAGGTAACCGTGACTACGCCAATGATGACCTAACCCTCGTACGAGGCGTTGTCGGTAGCTACCCTGCGGCTTACCTGTCATTAACCGAGAGCGAGATTCCTGCGCTAGTGAAAACGCTGCAAAACTTAAGCACAGAAGAAGACTACGTGGCGCTGCTAGACGAGTTTGCGGTACGACGCAGTTCTAGCGAGTTCTGGCCATTCAGTGATCGCGTTCATCGTTGGTATCAACAAGACCAACCGATCGAGTTCGGATTGTTGGATTACAACCGCTTCGAGAACCGTTAGTTTTCACTCATAAAGCATAAAAGCAAAAATCCTCTGTCTTGGCCGAGGATTTTTTGTATATGGGGAAAAGTATCTTAGGTGCTATTGAGAAGCGAGAAGTGCTCTTGAGAAGCGAAAAGCTCTCTATATTGAATCCGATGCTTCCGGTTGGTGTAGCTCATCAAAAAACGCACGCGCGGCGGGGGAAAGGGAATCCACAGGTTGCTTCAACACCACGTAAAACTGGCTCTTGAGGCTCCATTTCTCGGGCTGAAGCGGAATCAAGGCTTGGTCATAATGGCCACGGTCGATTAAATGAGACGGTAAAAAACTCAGGTGTGTGCCCGCCAAGGTTAAAATTACGCCCGACTCGACATGCCAGCCATCAAAAGGCTTTACGGAATCGTACTGCTCAATATTCAGTAATCGGAACATCTCATCTTTAGCATAGCCGCCCATGTTGATACGACAGCCATCCAATGAGAAATCCTTGTCCATGATCTTCTCAGCCAGATCCTTACGCGCATACAGATAACTGTGCTCTTCAAACAGTGGGTATTTATGTTGAAACGCTGATTTTTGATGTGACCCTAGAACCACTATCATCATATCAATCTGGTTCTTTGCTAACTTCTCATTCAACTGGGTGAAATCCCCGACATCAACACTCACCTCAACACTGTTACTGCGTTGGTAAAACGTCTCGATCGCTTTGGGAAGTGGGTTATAAGGCAAAGTGACGGTGTTATCCAAACATCCAATTCGCACATGCCCAGAGAGTTCCGTCTGTACACCTCGTAACTTATAAGCGAAGTCGGTTAAGGTCGATTTTAGTTGGTTCGCATATTTATACACTTGCTCACCTTCATGAGTCAGCTTAAAACCACGTCGACCACGTTGGCATAATGTTAATTCTAAGCTTTTTTCCAAGGCAATAAGCTGATTACTCAGCACTGGTTGACTAATCCCAGTGCTTGCGACCGCCTGATTGATGCCTCCTTGTTCAACAATTTCACAAAAAAGCTCTAATCTACGTAGGTCTCTTTTATCTAACTTATTGTTTGGATTCACTTTGCCACTCACATTTGTTTTTTGTTATGTTTACATCTGATTATATTCATTTATTAACAATAAATACATCAGTATGCTTTATTCACACTTATGGAATAACAATGCATGGATGGCACTATGGCGGCAGAAGCTTACGTGAATAAACCCGAAGCAACACACAGCCACAAAAAGATAGATGACTTCGAGTTGGAACCCGTTCCCGAGAAGGCCAAACGATCTTGGTGGGTCATCAGCCTTATTTGGTTGGCAATCGGCATCGACATTTCGGGACTGTTTCTCGGCTCGATTCTAAGCAGCGGTATTGGTTTTGAAGACGCACTGCTTGCCACGTTTATTGGTTCAGGCTTATTGGCGATCATCGCGATGCTGTGTGCCAACATTGGCTTTCAAGCTGGCGTCTCTACCCCGCTGGTGAGCAGCGCGGTATTTGGCCGTAACGGCGGTAAAATTCTTGGCTTCATCAACGGCATCTCATTAGTCGGCTGGTTCGCATTCCAGGCTGATTTCTTCGCTTTCATCATGGTCGATGCACTGGCGAAATACGACATCATAATTTCACACCTCACCGCTCTTATTGGCGGCAGTGTGTTAATGATGATGACGGCTATCTATGGCGTTCGTGCTTTAGGCAAACTCAGTACCTATTCTGTTCCATTGATGGTGACGTTGATTACCATCGGTTTGTTTATGGCTGCTGATTATCAAGGTGGCGCAGCGCCATCGATTGAAGATCCTTTGACGCTTGGCCAAGCCATCTCTTTTGTTATGTCTATCTGGATTCTAGCTGCGGTTGCTGCACCTGATATTGCTCGCTACGCCAAAACACGCCGTGATGCGATTTTAGGAGCGGGTATCGGTTTCCTCGTCGGCAACAGCGCCATCATTCTTATCGCATTGATCTTGACCAAAATGACCGGCACCGACGACCTAGTCGAAGTCTTCTTCACCCTAGGTTTAGGCATGGCGGCCATTATAGTACTGGTATTCGCACAATGGACCACCAACAGTAGCAACCTAACCTCTGGCGGCTTATGCATGTCGATGGTTCTACCTAAGATTCCGCGCCCTGTTCTGGTTGTGATCATGACCATCGTCGGCATTGGTATCGCTCAACTCGGCATGGTGAACAAGTTTACCGACTTCTTAATGCTACTCAGCGTAACCATTGCGCCTGCTGCGGGTGTCTACATCGTTCAATATTATGTTTTAGATTCGACAAAAATGAGCTTTGAGAACATCCAACAAGTTCCAGCTTGGATGTTTAAAGGCTTGGCTTCTTGGGCATTTGGTACTGCATTCAGCGCTTGTACTGCACCAGAGTTTTTCAACCTGTTTTCGTTCACCAGAATCTCGGCGTTAGACGGCATTCTTGCCGCTGGTGTGATTTACCTCGCCCTAATGAAGCTTTCTCCTTCAAGTGATAAGGAATAGTAGTTGTGATTATTACTGAACAAATGATTGATGATATCGCGCTGGGTGCGACGGTATTAGGTACTGGCGGCGGCGGTGACCCATACAGCGGTGCCTTGATGGCGAAAGTAGCCATTGCAACGGCAAAGCACCCTGTACGCATGATTCCTTTAGAAGACGTGCAAGATGATTGGATGACAGTGCCCTCTTCAATGATTGGCGCACCAACAGTCGCAGTAGAGAAACTCAATTCGAAAGATCAAATGTTGATTGCTTTCGAAGCGATGGAAAAAGCGCTCGGCACTGAAGTAGCGGCAACGTTTCCTATCGAAGTAGGCGGCTTCAATTCATTGATTCCAATTCTCGTTGCAGCACAAAAGAACATTCCTGTGATCGATTGTGATGCGATGGGACGTGCGTTCCCAGAAGCTCAGATGGTGACCTTCTTTCTTGATGGTCTCCCTTCTGCACCAAACACATTGGCCGATGAGCGTGGCAATGTCGTCACGCTTTATCCGATTGACGGTATTTGGTCTGAAAAGTTTGCGAGACCAATTACCGAACAGATGGGTGGCTCTGCAGCAATGTGCGATTACCCAATGAACGGTAAGAACCTAAAACGCAGTGCACTGCCTGCGACACTGACCCAAGCAATGAAGATTGGTGAAGCGATTAGACTGGCGAACGACAACAATAAAAGTGGCACACAGGCCGTATTATACATTGTCGGCGGCCATACCATCATCAGTGGCAAGATTGTTGATATTCAACGTGAAACCGATGGTGGTTTTGCAACAGGTGGTGTCGTGATTGAAAAGCTGGCTCAGTTTGAAGATACCGGCGTCGATAACGTGTTTGTGCAGTTCCAAAACGAATTACTTCTCGCGCACAAAGGTACAAGCCGCGCAGACATGAGCCAAGATAACCTGCTGGCATCAACACCGGATCTTATTTCGATCTTGGATCATGAAACGGGTAAGCCAATCACAACCGAACAACTTCGTTACGGGCAGCGCATCGACCTGATCGCTTACCCTTGCGACCCCAAATGGCGCACTGACAAAGGTATTGAAGTCGCGGGCCCGGGTTACTTTGGCTACACCGTCGAGTATCAAACCATTGAACAACTAAAGTCTGCATTGAAGAGGTAGTCGCATGACAAACATTACGCTTGATTACTGCCGTTTGGGCATTGACGTAGGTGGCACCAATACCGACGGTGTGCTGCTCGACGCAGACTTAAATGTGATTGCCAAAGTAAAAACCGCAACCACACATGATGTTTCAACAGGGATCGACAACGCGATTTCTGCGCTATTAAACCAAGCAAACATTGATGGTCAGCAAGTGAAACACGCGATGCTTGGCACGACTCAATGCACCAACGCAATCGTTGAACGAAAAGGCTTAGACAGAGTCGGCATGATTCGCTTAGCGCTTCCCAGTGGTGATAGCGTCCCGCCCCTTTGTGGTTGGAGTGAAGCGTGGCAAAACCTGCTTGGTCAGCACTTCTACCAAGCGCACGGCGGCTATGAATACGACGGCCAGTTAATTGCCGATATTCAAGAGTCTGAGATCCGCGAGCTTTGCCAGAAAATGAAAGGCCAAGTGGATTCCATTGCTATCTGCGGAGTGTTCTCTCCCGTCAATGGCGACCAGGAGCTTCAAGCAGCAGAGTGGATTCAACAAGAACTTCCGGGAGTGAACCTTTCGTTATCCCATAAAGTGGGCAGTTTAGGGCTTTTAGAGCGTGAGAACGCCACTATCCTCAATGCGGCTCTACAAGGTACAGCAAAACGATTCGTTGACGGCTTTTGCAGTGCACTCATCAATCATGAAATCCACACCACGCCTTATTTCGGTCAGAACGACGGAACACTGATGTCACAGCAGTTCGCATTGATGTACCCGATTCTTACCGTGGCTTGTGGGCCAACAAACTCGATTCGTGGAGCGAGTCACTTAACTAAGTTAAAAGACGCGATTGTGGTCGATGTGGGCGGCACTACGTCTGATATCGGCGTACTGACTCACGGCTACCCAAGAGAATCGAGCTTAGCAGTAGAAATCGGTGAAGTGAGAACCAACTTCCGTATGCCTGATATTTTGGCGTTAGCCATTGGTGGTGGTACCAAGGTTCGCTTTGAACAGCAGCGTATAGAGCTAGGCCCAGAAAGTGTTGGCCATACCTTGACGCAAACGGCGCGTAGCTTTGGTGGTGATGAACTTACGCTCACCGATATTGCACTCAAAACAGGACAAATGCAGTGGCAGGCAGAACATCAACTGAGTAATGAGATTGGTGTTTCAGCCGAACAAGCAAGCAAGATTTATCAACAAATGGTCACGGATGTTGAAGAAGGCATCGATAAGATGAAGACCTCTGCGGCGAGTGTACCCGTAATCATGGTTGGTGGTGGTAGTGCCCTATTCCCAGATCATTTTGAAGGTGTGAGCCAAGTGGTTCGTCCTGAGCACTTTGAAGTGGCTAATGCGATTGGTGTTGCGTTGGGTGAAATATCAGGTCAATTCGATAAGATCGTACCGATTGACCCAGCATCACGTGAAGAGACCTTAAAGGCCTTGGAAGCGCAATCAAAGCAACTGGCGATTGAAGCTGGCGCATGCAGCGATAATGTCGCGATCATTGAACGCAGCGAGATTCCATTAAGCTACCTACAAGGCAATATGGTTCACGTTAAGATCAAAGCTGCTGGACATATCAAGATGGCTTAGAGCCGTTCCTTGAAAGCCTTACTTAGATTCTTATTCGACAATAAAAAAGCAGGTCACTTCTTCATATTAAAACGGAGAAATAGCCTGCTTTTTGTTTTCTGTTCTTATTTTGGGGCTTTCCGCCCAATAGCCACTCTATAGTTGCTCTCGGAGCGCTGCTAACGAGTCTTTCACCAATTCAGGTAATGAGTCTGCATTATCGCGATATTGAAGTAATGGATCCTCGCTCGCTTCAATGCTCTGGCATAAAGCAAACAGTGCAGATAATCCTAGGCTGCCGGCAGACCCTTTCAGTTTATGAGCTAAAGACTTAATTTCACGAGCGTTGTCAGCGGCACTTGCCACAATCAGTTCATCGAGAGTGACTTGGCTGCTTTGGTCAAACAACCCAACAATCTGCACTATTTTTTCTCGACCGAGAATGGCCAAGTCGTCTTTGATAATCTTAGGGTTAATCATCTGCACAATCGGTTCTCCTTGATTATGTTCCGCGTCTTGGTTTGCTCGTTGTGTCGAGCTTGCAAATGCCAATGCTGATAAGTCTAGCTCGGTTTCCTGAGGTTTAGAGTTTAGCTGACAGCAAACAGCATCTGACGGATCCGGCTGAGGCAGCAACAGCGTGTGACCGTCCAACTGCTCAACAATCAATTCCGATAATGCTTCCTTCTCTAACGGCTTAGGTAAGAATCCATCAAAGCCAGACGACAAATAGCTTTCCACTTCTTCGTTAAACACATGAGCCGATACTGCGATCATTGGGGGTACTTTTCGAATTACGTCTTCTTCACTTTTATGCTGAAGCGCATCGTCTTTGAGTTGTTGAATTAACTCGACGCCATCGCAGTCGGGTAAGTTAATGTCCACCAGCGCAATATCGAACTCTTGCTCACTGAATATGGCTCTCGCTTCTTGTCCGGTTGTCGCAATCACAACCTCGTGCCCCAAGTTATGCAAGAAGCCTTCAGCAACGATGCAGTTTACGGGGTTATCTTCAATCAGAAGTACTTTAGCTCGAATACACGCTTCAATGACCGGTACTTTCGTTTCTATCTTCTCACCGGCTTCAAGTGGCAGTGAGAACCAAAACTGGCTACCCTCGCCTTCTTCAGAATGAACGCCAATATCCCCGTTCATTGCCAACATGATGCTTTTACTGATCGCTAATCCAAGCCCTGTGCCGCCGGTTTTGTTGCGACCGCTATCGGTTTGGGTAAAGGCATCAAACAGACAAGCTTGTTCGCTAGCATCAATACCGACACCTGTATCTGACACTTCAAACATCACTCGATTTTCATCTTCGATATCTAAGCTGATAAAGATATCGACCGAGCCACTTTCCGTAAACTTAATCGCGTTACCGACCAAATTATTCAAGATTTGGCTGATTCGCGTTACGTCACCACGCCAATAGCGTTGCACATCACTTTCAATATGGAAATCAAAGTTCAGCTTCTTCTCAGCGGCACGCCCTTCCATCAATTGGTAGGTATCTTGAACCATCTGATGAAGATCAAACGAAGCAGTGCGGATTTCTAAATGCCCTGCTTCAATCTTTGAGTAATCCAACACGTCATTCAAAATCGCGAGTAGGTTCTTACCGCTGCGGTTAATGATGTCTGCATAGCCGGATTGCAGCGGGTCTAACCCGGTATCTTTGAGCAATCTTGCAGTACCTAATACACCGTTCATCGGCGTTCGTATTTCATGACTCATCGTCGCAAGGAAAGCGGATTTTGCGCGGCTTGCTTGTTCTGCGGCGTTACGAGCCTTAGCGTGGTTCCCTACCTCGATGTTCAGCTTCTCATTGGTCTTTTGCAGCTGGTAGGTTCGGTCTGTGACCAACTCTTCTAAGTGTTCTTTGTGCTCTTCAAGTTCGCGTTTCGCCTTTGCTTCACCCACCGCAACCACTTGTAGCGCCTGCGCGGTGTTTCTGGCAGTGATGATCGCCTCGCCCATATGAGCCAGCTCATCATTACCCTTTACCGAGATATCAATATTCAGGCGACCTTGTGCGATAGACATCAAGGCCGATGAGTATTCAGTAAGACGTTTAACAACCGAGATATACACCACTCGCCACACGATAAATGCAACGATAACCAAACCAATAACCGAAATCACAGACAGTGACCATTGAGCCAAATTCAACGTGCTGGTCAGCTCATCAACCGCTTTTTTGGTACTGCGGTTTGAATCATCAACCAGTTGGTTAACCGTTGTATTCAGCTGAGAGAACAGCTCCAACGTATTTTGCATCAGAAACTCTGACTTTTTGGTGTTCTCATATTGTTCTAATGAAATATCGAACACGACTTGGCGTTTTCTGAGCTCTTCTAGAAGCTGAGACATCTGCGCTGAACGAGTAGGATCTTCGACCGCTTTAACGCGGCGCGCCATGATTCTTAGGTTGGATTCAAATTCTGATTGGATTTGATGAATACGCTCTACGTTGGTAACGGTTTGCGTTTCTTCAATTTGGTTAAGCATTTTGAACGCCAGCAAATGCAATTCGTGTAGGCGCTCAGACAAATCAAGGTCAACCTCTACAAGCGCATCTAAGGCTTGGTAGGCTTTATCCGTTTCTTTGGTTTCTAGCAGGTCATAGATATGCGTGACGTTAGCAACCGCAATGGTAGCCGTGTTCAAAACTTGGGTTCGCGTCAACTGCTCTAGCTCTTCGGCCAATAGGCGCATCTCTTCGACACGAGACGACAACTCTTTGCTTAACCAAAGCTTACGCTCAACCGACACACCCAACTCAGCCAGTGTGTTAATAACGCTTTGAACATTGTTTTCGAGTTTATTGAGGAGCTGAGAATCGAAACTGTCGACACCAAGCTCTTTGATATGTTGAAGAAGCGACTCAAGTTGGTCAAACAGTACGGTGCCAGCCTCTTTTCTTTCGGCCTCGTTTCTCGCATTAGAAAGTGTTTGTACTGACGAAATAATACGGTTACTCAACTCAGAAACCTGACGAGCTTCGATCATGGCAGGAAGCGCCGAATCAACGACGTTTCTTTCCGTTTTTGCTACAAAGCTAAAACCAGAAACACCGATCAATGCAGACAATAGAACCAACAGTGCCATCACTAAGAATGAGGCCAGCAGCTTGCGTCCAATACTCGCTGAAGCTAACAACATAAACTCTAAACCTTAAAACGTTCTTCTTTACCCATGCAGAATACGCTATATTTTGCAGTGTTTCTTATCTAAAACCAATAAAACGGCAATTCATGCTATCTAGACCTTTCGCTTCAATAATTCTTCTCTCACTACTGGCCTCAGTGACCACTGTCGCAGGGGCTAGCGAGCCTTTGAGCCCAATAAAACCAGCCGAAGCCACATCACACAAAGAGAAAATTTGTGCCATTTATCCGCACCTCAAAGACTCTTATTGGTTGTCGGTAAACTATGGAATGATCTCTGAAGCAGAAAAGCAGCAAGTTGAGCTAAGAGTATTGGAAGCTGGCGGTTACCCCAACGTGGCCAAACAAGCCTCGCAACTGGTGCTTTGCACACAATGGGGAGCCGATGCGATTATTTTAGGTACGGTTTCACCCGATGCGTATCATGACAATCTCAGCGATTGGGTTGGCTCGACGCCTGTGTTTGCTACGGTAAATGAGTTAACCGTCAATGAAGAACAACAGAAGGTATTAAAAGGTACGGTCGGTGTCGATTGGTACCAAATGGGATACCAAGTCGGAGATTTTTTGTCGAAACGACACCCGAAAGGATCAGGCGAAACACCTATCGCCCTGTTACTTGGCCCGCAAGCTAGTGGCGGCACTAAGCCTGTAGCACTGGGGTTTTATGATGCGATCAAGTCGAGTGATATCAAAATCGCGATCAGCTATTGGGCAGATAACGATAAAGAACTGCAAAGAAACCTAGTACAACAGGTGATCGAGGAGCCGGATATCCAATATATAGTCGGAAGTGCCGTCGCGATTGAAGCAGCGATCAGTGAGCTACGAGCGGCCGATAAAACCGAAGAGATTGGGTTAATTTCGAGTTACTTAAGTCACGGAACCTACCGTGGTTTACTTCGTAACAAGGTACTTTTTGCGCCAACCGATAAAATGGTTGAGCAAGGTCGCTTGTCGGTAAAACAAGCCACGAGTTACTTACGCGGTCAACCTTACGAGCAACACAGCGCACCGATTATCGAAGCGCTGACACCTGCAACTCTCAAAGATCAAATTATCGCCGACTCATTGTCACCTTCTGAGTTTCGTCCGGTATTCAGTGTGAATCCATAGTGCTATATTGGCTGAAGAACTCAAAACAATAAAAACGAAACAACAATTTAGGGAACATTCATGCAAAAAACAACGCGCACTATGCCAACACATAAGCATATCGCTTTGGTCGCTCATGACCACTTCAAACCTGAGCTACTAAGATGGGTCAAAGAGAACAAAGAAAAACTACAAAAGCACTTCCTTTACGCAACGGGCACGACTGGTTCTTTACTAAGTAAAGAGACAGACTTAGCAATCAAGAGCATGATCAGCGGCCCTATGGGCGGTGACCAACAACTTGGCGCGCTTATCTCTGAAGGCAAGATCGATATGCTGATTTTCTTCTGGGATCCACTTAATGCTGTACCACATGACCCAGACGTAAAAGCACTGCTTCGTATCGCAAGTGTTTGGAACATTCCTGTGGCCACTAACCGCGCTACCGCTAATTTCTTGTTTAACTCTTCACTGCTTGAAGAAGAAGTAATCATCGAGATCCCAGACTACGAAGCGTACCTAGCTGAGCGCACGTAATCGCACGTTAAATGTGCTCTCTACTGAACAGACTAAAAAGCCTGCATTTTATCGCAGGCTTTTTTATGTCTCGTTTTCAGACATTAAACAGTTCAATCATAAAACAGTGCGAGAGTCTCTCTATTTATCGCTCCACACTGCCATCTCGTTGCCACTTGGCTCTCTGAAATGGAAACGTCTGCCGCCGGGAAAGCTAAAGATCTCACGGTTTATCTGACCACCAGCATCAATTACATCGCGCTCGGTTTGCTCAAGATCTTGGCTATAAAAAACCATCAGCGCCGCGCCATTATCCGTATTCGACGCCAGATCCGCCAAATAGAAGCCGCCCATTAAGCCTTTGCCTTCAAACGCAGAATACTCAGGGCCATAGTCTTCAAAGCTCCAACCAAACACTTGACTGAAAAATGCCTTAGTTGCTGAGATGTCTTTCGCAGCAAATTCAATGTAGTTAATAGAGCCGTGTTCCATAGCAAATTCCTTATGCTTTATGCGTCTGCCTTGTGATATTAGGGCAGGGATTGAAGATCTAATCTTAGACAATCAAGTCAAGTAACATCACTTTTTACGAACAACTGGGTAATCAGAACCATGCAGCTCCTGCACAAAGCCAGAGCCGTCGCCACTGTGCGTGATCCATACTTTCTCTTTTGCCCGCGTCATTGCTACATAGAATAAACGACGCTCTTCAGCATAAGGGAACGCGTCTGATGATTCAGTCAATGCGCCATCAATATGCAGCTGTTTCTTCTTGGTCGGGAACTGTCCTTCGTCAACACAAAGAATAATGACAAAGTCCGCCTCTTTACCTTTACTGCCGTGGCAAGTCATGAACTTGATATCAATGGAAGTGAAGATCTTCTTCCAGTCTTCCAACAACTCTGGCTTGTGGTAATGATTACGTCCAAGTAGCAGCACCGATTTATTGGTTTTGCCTTTGGATTGACGGTTCAGTTGATCAAGAATCTTCTCAACTTCTTTACTTGGCGCACTGTACACCGCCTTCTGCTTCTGTTGCTTGAAGCTGTTCAGTTCTTTCGGAATCTGAATTGGGTTTTCTTGTACAAAGCGATTAGCCACCGCACCTAACTGATTGTTAAAGCGGTAAGTCGTATCTAGGTGATGAATGGTCGAGCTTTCAAAACGATCCTTAAAGCCCGTGGTCAAATCCACATCCGCACCTGCAAACTGGTAAATCGACTGCCAGTCATCGCCTACTGCAAAAATAGAGGCTTGATGCTCGGCTTTAGACTGATTACACAGTGCTTCAACCAAGGCAAGACGATCAGGTGAGATATCTTGATACTCATCGATCATGATGAACTTCCAAGGTGAGATAAACTTGCCCTTCTCGACATACTGAGTCGCTCGGCTGATCATGATTGAGAAGTCGATATGATTCTGTTCTTTCAGCTCCTTTTGCCACGCGGTTACACATGGCCAACACAGTGAAAGCTCGCTGTTGAGGCGCGCATAGTCTCGGTGATCAATCAGCTGTTGCTGTACTTCTTTTTTGGTTAAACCCGACGCATTCAACTGTTCTAGCTGCTTTTCAAGCCAACCGATCAATTTGAGGTTTGAAACGTGGCTACCAAGCTCATCGTCACCGGTTAAATAAGCGATTGGCCATTTAGACAAATGCTTTTGCCAACGTTTAAAGTTGGTCGGTGTCATCCAGTGCTTCTTCAACCAATCAATGCACCATGCTTGGCGTTGGTTGTCATCGAGCGCTAAAGGAGAAATAACCACACGTTCGGGGTCAACTTGATTCAGTATCTTTAAACCCAACTGGTGGAAAGTGCTGACTTGCACCTTCTCTGCTGATAAACCAATTTTGCTGTCGAGACGTTGCTTCATCTCTTCTGCCGCTTCACGACCAAAAGCGAGCAATAGCAACTCTTCAGCTTGAGCTTGATGGCTTTGCAGTAAATACGCGACGCGAGCCGTTAGAACACTGGTTTTACCCGAGCCTGCACCCGCTAAAATAAGGTTGTGATCATCATTCATCAACACCGCATATTGCTGCGATAAGTTCAGTGGTGACGACTCACATTGCGCAAACAACACTTCCCAGTTTTTTCGCTCGGTCTCTAGCCATTGCTGGTTTCTTTCAGCTTGCTTGATTTCCGTTTCAGATAACCATGGCTGCATTCTTGCGATGCGGTTTGGCATGCGTTGTGCGGCCTCTTCTAGCGTCATTGTCATACTCTCTAAGCCTGAGTTGACCATATCAACCCAAGTGTTGACCTTAGAATGCGGTAGAAAGGCTGGTAATTGCTCAAGACGTGTTAATTCAGCTTCCCACTGAGGTACGTGTTCAGCCAATTGTTCACATTGAGTGTCGTGCCACTTCTGATAAGCACTAACTGACGCGCGTGCAAATTGACGGCATTGATCCCAAGGTAAGCCTTGTACTAACCAACTGCGCTGTGTTCCATCTTGTTGATTAGCAAAAAATTGTAGCGATCCCCAGAACAATCCGCGCTTTATCGCGATCTTGCCACTCCAAATAGTAAATGGGATACGCTCTTCACTGCCTACTGAAGATAACAGCAAGCGTGGACCATCAAGTTCAACCTGATGATATTCATTTTGAATAAAAAACTGTGCAGTCTTGTTAGCGCTTAGCTGCATTGGAGTGTGCTCTTAATTGGGAATATTGAATTTATATCATGATGCAATGAGAATTAATAATATCTCATATCTTATCGACGCTTTCATGACCACCTACGGGCAATTATGGATAAGTATCAAATTCTTGTGCTTGATTTCTGTTAGGATTATGGTTTTTAGTGTGTCAAGTGAGCGACTGTGGACTTTTCAGCCAAATTACGCCTCTATTGGGCGAATAAAACCATAAATTACAGCGTATTAATTCTCATCACTCTGCTCGGCGTGGTGGTGCCTGCTTGGTATTATGGACAAAACACACTGATCACGCCTTTGATCTTAGGCGTTATTGCTGCGGCTCTTGCGGAAAGTGATGACAGCTTTACCGGGCGCTTGAAAGCACTCACGCTGACCTTTATCTGTTTCGCCGTTGCGGCTTTCTCTATTGAGCTTCTCTTCGATACGCCTTGGCTGTTCGCGATAGGGCTTTTTGTTTCAACCTTCTTTTTTATCATTCTCGGGGCAATTGGCCCTAAATACGCGAGCATCGCGTTTGGTTCTCTCTTGGTTGCCATCTATACCATGCTTGGTGCACACGAGAGCACCAACCTTTGGTTTCAACCGCTTCTACTGTTAACTGGCGCCGCTTGGTACTACTTCATGTCGATGATTTGGCAGATAGTGTGGCCAATGCAACCCGTGCAGCAAAACTTAGCCACGGTATTCGATCAAATCGGTAACTACATCGATTCAAAAGCGGAACTCTTCTACCCCGTTTCTGACTTGATTCCCCAGCCACACCGAATCATTGAAGCCAAACTCAACGCGAGTACCGTTAACGCACTCAACATGTGTAAGGCGACGCTACTTAACCGCTCTAAGCGCGGACACATTGACGGCCCTAGTGACCGATTTCTTAACACCTACTTTATCGCACAAGATATTCATGAACGCGTAAGCTCAAGCCATTATCGTTATCAAGAGCTAGCAAAACACTTTGAACGCTCTGACGTGTTGTTTCGATTTAAGTATCTACTGGAAGCGCAGGCCACTGCGTGTAAAGAAGTGGCGAGCTCGTTGAAAGTTGGCGCTGAATACCAGCATGGTGACAAGTCTGTATTGGCACTCGATGAGCTGATGTCTTCGCTCAATCATCTGCACCAACAGAATAATCCTAAATGGAAATCACTGCTGAACCAGTTGGATTACTTATTCAATAACCTAGCAACCGTTGAAAAACAGCTCTCGAATATCAGCAACCCAGATGCAGAGAAGATTGAAGAAGGTGTATTGAACGATACCAACCCTCATACTTTGACGGCAATGTGGCACAAGATCAAAGCTAACTTGCACACCGATTCTATGCTATTCCGCCACGCGATTCGCATGGCGATCACTTTGACGCTGGGCTACGGGATTATCCAGGGTTTTGATATCGAACGAGGTTATTGGATTCTACTGACGACACTGTTTGTGTGTCAGCCAAACTACAGTGCAACCCGTCAAAAACTGACGGCGCGTGTCATTGGCACGGTCGCAGGCTTATTGATCGGAGTACCGTTACTGACTTTCTTCCCGTCGCAAGAGAGCCAATTAGTGTTCATTGTGATCAGTGGCGTGATGTTCTTTGCGTTTCGAATCAATAACTACGGGTTTGCGACCGGCTTTATCACACTGCTTGTGCTCTTCTGCTTTAACCAATTAGGTGAAGGCTACGCGGTAGTATTGCCAAGGTTAGCGGATACCTTTATTGGTTGTGCTCTCGCCGTGCTTGCTGTCATTTATGTGTTACCTGATTGGCAGTCGAAGCGACTGCACAAAGTGATGGCGAATGCGCTCGATTCCAATAAGAACTATCTCGCTCAGATCATCGGCCAATACCGTGTCGGTAAGAAAGATAGCCTAAACTATCGTATCGCTCGACGTAGTGCGCATAATAATGATGCAAACCTGACTGCCGCGATCAGTAGCATGTTGGTTGAACCGGGTAAGTACCGCACCTCTGAAGATGAGAGCTTCCGATTCTTAACACTCAATCATGCTCTACTTAGCTATATCTCGGCTCTGGGTGCTCACAGAACGCGTATTGATGATGAAGCGACACACAAACTGGTGCTAGATGCGCACAGAGTAATCCACCAGCATCTCGACGCTCTAAATGATCAACTCTATTCTCATAAAGAGCATTGTGAAGTGAAAAACGCTTATGACCCGGAGCTGGATAAACGTTTGAGTGAATGGCGAGAAGAAGATGAGAATTCTGTCAAAATGGTTCTACAACAGCTCCATTTGATCTATCGAATGCTTCCAGAACTGCATACCTTAGCGACCAAGTTTGCAGTTAAGGTTAAGATCGACAAGTCGTTTGAAACAGAAGCTTCTTGAGCAACAAACAAAATACCGTAAAAACAAAAAGATAACGCCAATTGCTTATCTTTTGATCATCACAAATATTTATACCTTGCTTTACCCATACCTCTAATTGGGTAGAGAAATTACTTACCTACCCTTGTGCCACAAGGGTTGAAGGCGTTTTTACATTGTAGGAATTTTCTGACTTTGATTGACCAAGCCTTAACTTTTCCTAACATTTCTCGGACAAAAAACGACCACAGGAATTTATAGTTGTCTTAGTTTCAAGAAACTTCAAACATCATTTAAAATTCACTTAATCTTGTTTGATTTCCTGAATCAGTAGACTATGCTCTAAAGAGCATATGGATTTGAACAAAGGTCACACTATGAATACACAGCAATTTGAAGCATTTAAGCAGCAAATACAGCTTCTTAGCCCACAACAATTAAAAGCACTTCAGAGTGAGATCGACGGCAACCTCGAAACAGAGAAGCCTTCTTTGCTTACTGATGAAGAATTAAACGCGCTAAATGACCTGTTCAGTTAATAGACAGACATCACTATTTTAGCTTAAGTTCACATTTTCACCGTAAATTTCATCTGTTCACCATTGCGCTCAAAATATCGTCCGCCTAGACTCATTCCATACGTCAATAAAAGGTTCTGATATGTCGATATCTGGTATTCAATCTGGTTACGCCATTATTCAGCAATCCACCAACATGGCTGAAGAAGCCGCAATCGAGCTCAACCAAGCCTCCAAACACGCTCTAGAATCCGACGACACTTTCGAAGCTAGCGATCTCAGCTTTAATCAAATAGAGCCTGAACAAGCCATTTCCTTTAAAGACAAAGAACCTGAACCTGCTTCATCTTCAACCGATTCCCTGATTAAACTGACACAAAGCGCAAGTTATAACCGCGTTGGTGCAAGTGTGGTTGATCGTCAAAACGAAGCCATCGGTAGCCTTCTCGACATTCATATCTAAATTTCGCTCAAATACAGCCTATATTTCGCGAAACTTCGCTGCTTTTTGCTTCAACAACCACACAAACTGTAACTCATTATATCAGGCGCTTGTTTCTGGTTTATTACTCGGTAGAATCAGCGCAAACCAATTTGCTGCACAAACTTTACTTCATACTATTTATGCCAAAACTAAATCTGCATCGCCGTGACTATGTTTCTATTTTAGGAGGCGACATCTCCGCAGACGAATTAGAAAAAAAGCTTCAGCCTCATTTTGAAAAGCCAGTAAATAAGCTGACACCTAGCCCCTACCTGACAGAAAAGAATCTCACACGTCGCTGGACAGCGCTCGATAACGCGGATTCACAGCAAGAACTGCTCGACCCTCATACGCAAAGCCAGATCCAAGCTTATGAGAAAAACATTGAGCACTTTATTGGCACAGTTAAAGTCCCTGTCGGTGTGTCTGGCCCATTAAGAGTTAATGGCCTATTTGCTACGGGCGATTACCTCGTACCACTCGCGACCACAGAAGCTGCGCTTGTTGCGTCTTACAATCGTGGTTCTAAGCTGATTACGGCTTGTGGTGGTGCCAGTGCTATGTTGCTCAATGAGGGTGTAACACGAACTCCTGGCTTTGCATTCCAAGGATTAGTTGAAGCCGGACAGTTTGTGGCTTGGGCTGTAACTCAATATGACCAGTTCAAGATCTTGGCAGAATCAACAACATCGCACGGCAAGCTCACCGACATTAATATCAACATCGAAGGTAACCATGTTTACTTGGTGTTTGAATTTCTAACCGGAGACGCTTCAGGTCAGAATATGGTGACCATCGCGACCAATGCCGTGTTTGAATACATCATCGAAAATACGCCAGTTAAGCCTGACCATGCTTTCCTTGATGGCAACCTATCAGGCGATAAGAAAGCCAATACCCAAACCTTGCGCAGCGTTCGTGGTAAAAAGGTGACGGCAGAAGTGAATATCCCTGCTGAGCTTGTCGCTAAGTACCTACACACGACACCTGAGAAGATGGTCCTGTTTGGTCAAATGACCACAGTCGGTGGCGCTTTGAGTGGTACTATCGGTATCAATGCTCATTATGCGAATGCGCTGGCGGCACTTTATATCGCTTGTGGCCAAGACGCGGCCTGTGTCGCTGAGTCAGCGATTGGTATGACGCGTATGGAGCTCAACAAAGAAGGCGGTTTATACGCGAGCGTAACACTGCCTAACTTAATGGTGGGGACTGTCGGCGGTGGTACCGGCTTGCCAAGTCAAAAAGCCTGTTTAGATTTACTTGGGCTGCATGGCAACGGTAAATCACAAGCCCTAGCTGAAGTTTGTGCTGCATTGTGTTTGGCGGGTGAGCTATCGATTGTAGGCGCATTTTGTGCCGGCCACTTTTCACGAGCGCACCATAAGCTAGCTCGTTAATAACCTTTATCCAATTTGGCTTGTTCGATTTTGTCGTTCATGCAAAATCACAAGCCAATCTGAATGCGTGAGTCACAAATGGATTACTTACACTTATCTAGGGTGAGCCTTAAGCACCTCACTGCGCTGCATATTATGCTCAACACCCACAGTGTCACTCAGACCTCAGAGCAACTCTGTGTCAGCCCTTCGAGTGTAAGCAAAACCCTGTCTCAGCTACGTGACATCCTGAATGATGAGCTTTTCTATCGAGATGGTACCAAGCTTATCCCGACTCCCTTTGCTCTCAAGATAGCGCCGACGGTTCATGCAATTCTTTCAAGCATGAACGGACTGCTTCATCAGAAGAGTTTTACCCCTCATGAGTACCAAGGCAGCTTTTCACTTTCGATGCGCGAAAGTACCTTCGAAGTATTTGCCTCTAAGATAAGTAAAATCACCACTGAACTCGCGCCAAACGCGAAGCTCAACATCTATTCGAAACAACAGCTCGGCTTCGATGCTTTGCTCAGTGGCAAGGTCAATTTGATCTTACTGCCCCATGATATATCTCAGCCGCCCACCGATAACAAAGAGCTGGTTTGGGAAACAATTCTTCCTGATGAAATGGTTTGTTTGATGGGCGCACACCACCCTCTTGCTCAGCAAGAGCTGACGGTAGAAGGCTACTTAGATTACAAGCACATTGGCATTTTAGATAACGAACTGTCTCAGCCCTACTTTGAGCAAAACTTGGTTCAATGCCACCAGCCAAGAGAGATGGCAATATCGGTCGCGGACTTCGGCGCTGCGGCTGTGTTGTGTCACCACACTCCTTTCCTGTTCACTTGCTCTAAACAGTGGGCTGAGCATGCTAAACAAGCTCAGGGCTTAGTGAGCAAGCCCTTGCCTTTTGATTACGGTAAGGTGGCATATAGCTTGGTGTGGAACAAGCCCAACATGAATGATCAAGCGATCAAGTGGTTGTGTGACCTGTTTTTAGAAGCCTGATTGACCGTCTAAGCAACATACAGGTTAGGTATAAACCTCAGGGGTTTGCATCGGTCTTTGGACTATGGTGTAGAGCTTATCGTGAAAGCTCTGCATCTGTTGTTTGGTACATTTCGGCCAATCTAACGCTTCGCCAATGACACCATGATGTTGAAACGCATTCAGTCGAATTCGAACATCACTTGGTAGAGTCTTCAAGTAACGCCCCACCTGTTCAATTTCATCTTCAAGATCGCTTTTATTTGGGATATGCAGCAACCTAACTTCATGCAGTTTTCCTTTACCTGCTAAGTAGTTAATGGTTTCAAACACCCTATGATTACCTCTGCCCACTAACCATTGATGTGTTTCCGATTGCCATGATTTTAGGTCAATCATCGCACCATCGAGATAAGGCAACACCTTGTCCCACCCTTGCAGTGACAGCGAACCATTACTATCAATAAAGCACGTGAGATGCGCTAGCTGTGGATCACTTTTAATCGCCTCAAACAGTTCTATGATAAATGGCAACTGCATAGTCGCTTCACCGCCAGAAACGGTAATTCCACTCAAGAAAAACTGATTATGTCTGACGAGTTCAATCACCTCTGAGACCGTCATTGTGGTAATTTTCGGGCTCGACTTATGGTCGCAGGCATCAATGCACTGATCGCAGTTAGTGCAAGCTGCTGGGTCCCACTTCACTTTGCCATCAACCATACTTAAAGCACGGCTTGGACAGCCGCTAACGCAGTCACCACAATGGTTACAATGATTGATTGTGTGGGGGTTGTGGCAGGTAATACAGTCAAAGTTGCAGCCCTGAAGGAATAGCACTAAGCGGTTTCCCGGGCCGTCAACACAAGAAAAGGTCAGCACACGGCTGACCTTCGCTTGTTTTTCTGTCTTATTATTTTTAACCCTAGCCATTTGAGTTGTTAGATCAGAAATTTTCATAATTCACATTGTTCGTATTCGAAACGCATCACACACGTTAAAGCTATTAGTATGTCGGTGACATCTCTAAGCTCGCCACGCGTGGTTTACGCTCTAATATGCCCGTGTTCTTCGCAGCTTCAGCCCCTAAGAAGGTGGTATTGGTGCGTGAGCCTTGCTCGTCATATTTGGCAATGTCAGATAGCTTAATCATGTAACCCGTGACACGAACCAAATCATTTGATGCAACGTTAGCCGTGAACTCTCGGTAACCCGCTTGAATCGCGCCTTTACACAAGTTAAACATCGCTTCAGGGTTAGATTTCACTGTTTCGTCGATGGTCAGAATGTCACTGATGCCCGAGGTGTAGAACTTATGGTGACCCGCAGTTGCACGAACGTAAGAGACTGGATCCGGTTCGGTACCATAAGGAATACGGACACCCGGCGTCACATCTTCATCTAGGCTGATACCGCCTTGAGCATGCAATAGAGCTTTACCTTCTAATCCATATTTCACTTCAGAGCGTTCAACGATCTCAGCCAGTTTTTTAGAGATACGATGACCAAGTTGATTAGCCTGTTCATCGTGACCATAACGCCCTGCTTGGCCCTCTTTCTCCATCAAGATGTTAACTGCTTCCGCCATGCCGTAAATACCGAACATTGGCGCAAAGCGATCTTCTTCGATAAGGCCTTCTTTGGTCAGGAAACCTTCGAAGAAGTTAGACTCTTCATGCAAGAAGCGGCTACGAGCGTTCATCAACTCAACCATGATGCCACTGTAGTTCGGCAATACTTGTTGTAAGAAATCAGCACTGTCCTCAGACTTCAACGCCACTTGCTTTAGGTTCATACGCACCAAGGTATTTGAACCGCCCGCTAACGGCAGAGAGTTATAGCAGCTCACAATACCAAAACGCTTGTCGCCGTAAGCCTCGGCATGCGCTGGATAGTTTGCAATATGTGGTTTACTGCATTCGCAAATGTTGCTCGCCGCATGACGAAGTAGATCATCAGGAGTCACAGCTGGATCGTACATAAAGGTTAAGTTTGGCGCGATCTGCTTCAATTCAGCGTCTACACGTAAAATCGTACGGCAGATAATGTTGTCTGTCGGGCCGATATTCACATGCATAAAGGCGTCTGGCAGTGTGCGATCCAACATGATCCAGAACAGCTTAATCTTTTGGTATACCTGCTCTTCCGTTAAGTCGCCCACGAAAGGCATCAACACATCATCCAACTGACCTAGGTAAACCGGGATTGAAGTGACAGAAGGAACATGGTGGTAAAGGATGGTAAGCATGTTCAATGCTTCATCGAAGTTGGTTGCCGCGCTAAGCTCTAAATACTCTGAGCCTTGATGTAAGTATTTAGAATAATCTGGAAGTACATAGCGCGGCTTAAATGGGGCGTGCCCTTCAAACATGTCACACAGCACACCTTGTTGTAAGGCTTGCTCTACTTCTTTGCTTACCGGCATATACGGTAAGCTGGCTTCAGCTTCTAAGGCAAGATAGCTCGACTTCTGTTTTGGTGACAGGTTGGCATCTGAAATGATATTGCTAAAGCGTTGTTGTTGCTCTGAAAGTGGTGAAGAAGTAGATGACGCAGATTGGTGGCTCATGATTAAACCCTTAGTGTTGTTATGGGCTTATTTTATATCTCACCGTTATATTTCCACTAATGAAATGTATGCAAGACTACATTTCCAAAATGGAAATAAATAATTTGTAAATTAGCGGTGTTGAGTTTTCTATGAGCGAGATGAGAAACAGAGAAATAGAGAAATAGAGAAACCAGAGTTAGTAGTGAAGAAATGAGAAAGCGCTAATTCGTTCTGTTTAAAACGATAGCGCCAAAAAGAGAAAACCCACATAACTGACGTTAGAGTCGTTAATGTGGGTTTAGTATTTTAAATGAGCATTCTGAATGCTAGCTCAAGGCATACACACGATTACAGATCAGGAAGCGCTTGTTTACGTCCAACACCCATTAATACCTTTAACTCTCCTTGTGGAGTGTCAATCGAGAACGGTGTAGAGACTTCAACTACTGCAAAACCCGCTGCACTCAATACGTTTTCTGAGCGCTGTTGGCTTACACCATAGTCTTCACTGTCGCTTTCCAAGTACCAATCCCAGTGTACAAACGTGCCGTCGTTTTCAAGCAGCGTGTAAATCAGACTGACTGTGTCTTGTAGGTTCGGGATAAAACCACACACCGAAGAGGCTACCACTAGGTCAAACTGGTTTCTGAATGCTGGATGCAGCGCTGCAAGTCCGCGCGATAAAATATCAACTACCGGTTCAACGTTAGGTAACTCTTTCTTATCTAACTCTTCAATCATCCCTTCAGAGATATCAAGTGCGATGATCTCTTTTGCTAAAGGAGATATTTTCTGGCTGAGTAGTCCTGTACCACAACCAAAATCAAGGACACGGGTTCCGTTTAAATCAACGAGCTGTGTTAACTGGTCAAATACGGACTGTGCGAATACTGCGGTCGCGGGATCTTTATCCCAATCAACGGCGTATTCGTCCCATTGTTTCGCCATCATGGCCTCCATCTTTACTTCTTGTAGGTTCGGAACTTCCCCAGAGTAAACCAAATTAGTCAATTCGTCATAGAGTTATCATGCAAAGATGGACTATTTCTAAGATAGTCAGCACAATATTCAGATAATATGCACCGACCCCCGCTCAATATGGAAATGAAATGAACCTTTCTCAAGTCCAAGCCTTTTGTTCCGTTGCTGATTTAGGATCAGTTTCCGAAGCTGCACGCCAGTTAGAATGCAACCGAACCAAACTCAGCATGTCGATTAAAGCCTTGGAAAAAGAGTTAGATGTCGAGCTGTTCGTCCGCAGCGGAAACCACGTTGAGCTTTCAGAAGCGGGTAAAGCGATTTACAAGGATTGCGAAGGCATGTTGGTGACAGCCGCGCGTATTAAACAAACCTGCTTGCATGTCTCGGGCGAATTCAACGCGGAGATTTGGATAGCACGAGATGACTCCCTACCCGATGAAATGTGGCAGGACTTATCCCACGCCTTAAATAACAAGTACCCTTCTACCTCATTCAACTTCGTTCTTGCGTCGAGCGGTGATTTAGCAAACCTAGTTGAAACTCAGCAAGTCGACTTCGCATTTGGCGTCGATTACGAACGTGTCGATGACCCAAGAATTATCTACAACCCGCTTGGTAAGATTCGAATGATGTCTGTATGTAAGAAAGGCCATGATTTGAGTGCGATGCGACGAGTGTCTGATGAGGTACTGAGAAATTCGATGCAAGCGACCATGGTTTATCTTAATGAAAAGGATAATCCTGAGCTTGAGCCCTTCTCGCGTCGTTACATTGGCTTCTCTAGCTTCGACTTTATGTTGGATACGATTCTACGTGAAGAGGCATGGGGCGTAATGCCAGAGCCATTGATTCGCCATTTATTGCGTGAACAAGAGCTTGCCGTGATCAAACACACCTACGGCTTAACGCAAGAAGACTACTGTATGTTTACCGCAGCTGGCATGGCAGAGCACCCAGGAATGAATTGGTTGGCCGACCAGCTTAGTGATTACTTGTTTGATTTCTAGCTCGCGCTTATAGCTTATCGTCTTTAGCAAAGGGCAAAATCACAAACAGAACTGCACCTAGAAGACCATCACGTGATCCACTAAATAGCGTCCGTCTTCTTCAACCAATACCATTTCGGCGACAAACTCACCTTTGGCGATGGTGTAAGCTTGTTTCCACACAAAAGCGATGGAGTCTGAACGTCTAAATAACGCCACTGGCTCACGCTCAGCAAAAAAGCCATTACTGTGCTGATAATGGTGACACACCTTTTCTAAATAATCTGGTGTAACAATGTCTTTCATCCTCTGAGTAAAATCTCGACAGTGCTGTTCATGGTCTACCTTGGTTGAACCGTCCATCAGATTATCCATGATCGGGGTAGCAATCGCCCACAACTCGTTATCACTGATATCGTCAAATTTCATATTGATTCACTCCTTGTCCATTGCAGTCTCAGTCAAATCTAGAAGACCAATAAGACCTTAGCGACTAATGTGTTTTATTAATCATAAACGATCCTATTTCAGTTGCACATCATCCCCAAAAAACACTCAACGTCAACTTTATTGACACCTTAAATTTAACTTAAGCCACTGAATTTAATGTGTTTATACATTTTAATTAAATAAGACATATAAACGTCATCAGATAAAGTTTGTAAAGTTAGCTCAATATTAGAACAATGAAGTTATCAAAAACATCTGGAAAATATTATGTGTGACAGGAAAAGCCAAAACGAAAATCGAGTACTATTGTTCTCAGCCCTTTTAGCATCAGGCTTCGCAATTGGCGGATTGGTGTTGGGTCTTCTCGTTGGCTCTCTGGTCATAGTATTTGACGGTGTCTATTCTCTTATCAGCTTACTGTTAACTTTATTGTCACTAGCTGCTTCAAAGTACATTAACCGCCCTTCAGATAGAGAATTCCCGTTTGGTCGAGCTATCATCGAACCAATTGTGATTGCGATTAAAGCCGTTGTGATTCTACTTGTGGTTGGTTATTCGCTTTACTCTGCGATCGGTGCCTTGATGACAGGCGGTCGTGAAGTTGATGCTTCTATCGCAACTCTGTTTGGTATTTTCAACGTGTTGGGTTGTGGTTACGCTTGGTGGTACATCGCGAACAAGAGTAAACGTATTTCTTCAGGTCTGATTGAGGCTGAGTCTAAACAGTGGCAGATGGATACGCTACTGAGTGTAGCGGTAACTGCGGGTTTCGTAGCGGCTTGGTTAATTACTTTTTCTCCGCTTGCAGAATACGCGGTGTATGCCGACCCAATGATGATGTTGCTAATGTCTTTCTACTTCATCAAAGTGCCTTTCGACATGTTACGTGAGGCGATGCGCGAACTGCTTATGATGTCGGCAAACAAAGATATTTGTGATGCGGTCGATAAGAACGTTGTCGCGGTAGACAAAGAAGCGGAGCAAGATTTGGAGCTGATGGGTGTGACTAAGGTTGGTCCAGAATTACGAATCAATGTTGATATTCATACCAACGACCAACAAGCGATTGCGGTCGATGATATTGAACGTACGCGCCGCCAACTTAAGCGACGCCTATCGAAGATGCCTTATGAGCTTCAATTGAACCTCAATGTCGCGAGCTAAGCTTTCACCTAGCAAATGACGCTGGAACATCAGCGTAAATTACGACTGAGATTGAACCTTTTTAGAAGCCGACGCCTTTGCCGTCGGCTTTTCTCTTGTTACCCACCAGCAAGCCAGTGAGCCAACAGTTACCATACATACGCCCTGCCAAAACGTCATGGTCAATGACAAACCCAAAATCACCGAGGAAAGCAGCGTCGCGAAGATTGGCGTAAAGTACGACATGGTTGCCAAAAACACCATGTTGCCACCAAGAATCGCCGTGTTCCAAAGTGCGTAGCCTGCCCCCATGCAAGCACCAGCTAATGCTAAATCAATCGCCGCACTGGTTGTCATAACCATGCCGGTTTCATCACTCAATGCGTATTTGATCCACAAAGTGATCGCTGTAGCGATAAAGAAAAGCACAATCGCATTCTGCCCTTTCGCGACACGCTGGGTGTAGTTGCAGTAAACAGCCCAAATAATCGCACCAAAAAACGCCATAGAATAGGTTTTAGGGTTGGTCGCAATGTTGGCAGCAATTTGGTCGACAGAGAGACCTTGGTCACCGCTGATGCTCCAAGCCACACCAAAGAATGCCAAGAAGATACTTGGATAAACCAGCCAGTTAATCTTCTTGTCGCTCAGCAGCACCGCAAATAACACCGTCAGTGCTGGCCATAGATAGTTGATTACCGCCATCTCTATCGCTTGATGTCGGCTGTTCGCCATTCCCAATGCCAGAGCCAAGAAGATCTCATAACAAACGAACAAGGCGCCGCCAATCAGCAAGTAAGACTTAGAAAAGCGTGAAAGCTTAGGTAACCCCATAACACAAACCAACAATAGCGAACTCACCGTATAAAGGCTGGCCGCGCCACCAATTGGACCTAGCTGTTCTGAGACACTACGAGACAGAGCAATCAAGCAGCTCCATAGTAAAATGGCGATAATACCGTAGCAGCTATAACGATGAGATTTCTGCACGCCTTTTCCTTTATCTGTTTTGATGGTCACTCTATGGTTAAACCAAGTTCAAAATAATTGGCCGAGTACATTTTCGTACTCGGCCATCAGCAATTTATTTACGAAGCGAAGCATCTATCCACTAATGAAACGCCAATCAATTTACAAAGCATTGGTCAATTAACGAAATCAACCAGTTATGATTGCATATTCAGTAGTGGCAGGCAGTTATTAACTAAGCCAGCAGCAGAGCTTTCAAATCAACCAAAGACTTTACTTGATAGTGAGGGTTAATACCCGCTGGCGCCGCTTTCTCTTGGCTGTTCAACCAACACGTTTCGATGCCAAAGTCTAACCCACCTAGAATATCGGAATGTGGGTTATCCCCGACCATCAATATTCTTTGCTTCGATGGCAATCCAACCAGATTATGCGCATATTCAAAAATCTCGGCATCGGGTTTAGCTACCCCAACCTCTTCAGAAATGATGACGTGCTCAAAGTAATCCGTCATTCCTGTGCGCTCTAAACGGATTGACTGCAGCTCTGTAAAACCGTTAGTGATGATGCCCATGTTCACTTTGCCTTTTAAAGACTCCACCAACTCTTGTGCACCTGGTAATAAAGAACAGATGTCTGCCATCGCCGTTAAAAATGCACTGTTTAAAGCGCCCGTTGTTGTCTCTAGTTTCTCAGCCCAGCTTTCGAAGCGCGTGTGTTTCAGTTGGTCGGCGGTAATGCGACCATCTTGGTAATCGACCCAAAGTGGTAAGTTAACCTTTTGATAAGCCGCATAATCCTGTTCGCTGAAGTCCACACCAAAACGAGAAAACATCAGCTTCATTCCCTGATAAGCATCAAAATGGAACAAGGTTTCGTCTGCATCAAAGAATATCCAATCGTACTTCATTTTATTTCCTATTATTCGCGCTGTTGAGCACTGCCTACACTGTTTTTTTCGTTGTTCTTATCGCGGCCTAAAACGGCAACGCATCACTTTACCCTCAAATTTGTGAGCCTGTATATAAATCTAATAATTTATAGAAAACAAGTCGCAAGTCATGATGTATCGCAAATTTTGCCACATATTAAACCAATACCATACAAGAAACATACGTACTGTACCGGGAGGTATTATGAAGCACTTTTTACCATCATCTGTCATGCTCACCCCTTTTCTTGTCAAATACTATGATGAGGAGCCAGAAGACACCCTTGATTCTGAAGAATCGCAAGATCCTCAAATTGAATGCAGTGATGACTCCGATAAAACGTCGACACCAGCCTAACCAAAGCAACGTTCAGTGAAAAACCTTATTTTTCATTGTTATAGAGCACCATTCTGCTCTTGGTGGAGCCAATTTATCGCTAATCACTACTGACAAAGAACACAGCCAAAAACCATGAAAACGATTGCTATATGAGCCCTATCACAACGACTAGCCACAAAGTGGTAGTTCGGAATCAAAGTTGTTCCAGATCAATGGTCGACCACTTGAATGCCGACAACATGTAGGAAATTAAAAATCATAATTAACGGAGTTTTCCAATGTCTACTGCATTTTACATCCCTACAATCAACTTCATGGGTACTGGCTGTCTGAAGGATGCTGCTGATAGCATTCAGTCTCAAGGCTTTAAAAAAGGTCTGATCGTTACTGATAAGATCCTAAACCAAATTGGCGTAGTTAAGCAGGTACAAGACCTTCTTAGCCAGCGTGGCGTAGACGCAGTTGTATTCGACGGCACTCAACCAAACCCAACCATCACTAACGTGAACGATGGTCTAGAATTGCTGACTGACAACGATTGTGATTTTGTTGTTTCTCTAGGTGGCGGTTCTCCACACGACTGTGCAAAAGGTATCGCTCTGGTTGCTTCTAACGGCGGCAAGATTGCAGATTACGAAGGCGTAGACCAATCTGAAAAGCCAATGATGCCATTGATCGCTATCAACACCACAGCTGGTACAGCATCTGAAATGACTTACGGTGGGCTAAAAAGTTGGACGTAAAGTAGTGGGCTAAAAGTTGGACATTTTGTTTTCATCAATTCCTCTCTATGCCACAAAGATATAGCAACATTCCCCCCCCCCCCCCCCCCCC
>NZ_JBFRPK010000027.1:2309-2627 GCF_041471965.1 Vibrio sp. 10N.261.51.A3 | reverse complement strand
CCCCCCCCCAGAGAACGTCAACCCACTAATTTACTTATGCTTTACCAAGGCGGCTAGATTTTGATTGTGGCTCTGTGGATAAGCGGCAGAATTTAAAGCCACTGAACTGTGAAGATTTCCTAATTGATCCTGAGTTTTGCTTCCTATCAATCTCGAAGGAATGATTTAGTCTCAGAAACTAAAAAATAAACTAGGCGGATTAGAGTTTATTAACCACTAATCATCATTAGCTCTGTTCAGCTTTTGTTTGGTTTTTGGTCTTAATAGTATATTTGTTTTAGTTCGGGCCTAGAGCCTGAGTGCTACGACTCTAAAACG
>NZ_JBFRPK010000027.1:0-1591 GCF_041471965.1 Vibrio sp. 10N.261.51.A3 | reverse complement strand
TAAAACGTTTGTGCCCCATTCCCACTTAGATTAATTGCTCTTCGTTAAACTAGTCTGCTGAGATTCTCCAAAATTTTCTAATGTTAGAAACGGATAAACACTTAGGGTATTGAACTTAAACATGTTGGCAGAAATAGTAAGATTATCTCCCAACAGCATTAACTGTTGGGGAGGATATAAAGGTGAATGCTGTCTTTCGGATGTTAGTTAACAGGATTCGAGACCATGTTCTTGGAAGTCCTAAAACGCCGAATTAGCTACTCTTATTAGGTAAGCTATGAATATCATTAATGGCAAAATACCGCCCCAACGATGAAGAGTGTAAGTGGCTTGTTCGTTACTCGCTGATTGTGATTTAAGCAAGGGAACAGCGAGCATGACACCTAATACCCCTGTTAAAATAATCATGTAAGGAATATCTCGGCTTAGGACTTGCTCTGGGATGATTAACTCTTGGCCTATTATCGAAGGTATAGCGATTACTCCCAATAGATTGAAAATATTCGAGCCTATTACCGTGGCAAATACAATGTCGTACATTCCTCTGCGCACTCCAGCAATCGCAGCCGCCAGTTCGGGTAAGCTTGTCCCAAATGCAATTATAGTCAACCCAATGGTAAGTTCGCTCAAACCAGCAAGTTGAGCCAAGTTAACGGCTCCCCAGACCATTAACCTCGATGAGGTTAAAAGTAGTAACAACATCACTAAACTTTCCCACCCTGCTCGTTTTTTAGTTAATGGCAAGAACTCTAGCTCATCTTCAGAAACCTCACCTTGTCTTATGGACTTAGCTAAATAGAAACAGTATATGGCTAGCAAAATCACCAATAATAGACCGTCAGTTATATTTAGCTTTCCTGTGGACATCAGTGCGCTACAGATCAGCATTGACCCTGCCAATATCGGAAACTCTTTTTTGATAAAGCGCTTGTTAGCTTGGATGGGAGCCATTAACACAGCAATGGAAAGCACAAGACCAATATTAATAATATTGGAACCAATACCATTGCCTACAGCCAACTCTCCTGCATTATTTAAAGCAGCAACGGCAGATACGAGTAATTCGGGGGCAGATGTTCCGAACGCAACAACAGTCATACCTATAAAAATCAATGATATGTTGCAATGCTTGGCATAGGTTGCAGATGCAGAAATAAGCCGATCTGCACTGAATGCCACTAAAACTAAGCCGATTGTTAACGCTAACGATGGGAGTAAAAAAGAAGTCATAGAGTAAGTAATCAGAGGGCTTATAACAAACACGAACAACCCCACACTTAGCCCTCGCATAAAGTGTGTAAGTTGTTCGAGTCTCGCTGGGTAGGTACTAAAAACTACTGGTTGCACCATGACGTGTGGTCAAATATGTTGACACAACCTTTTGCAATGCTAGCAAAGCAAAATAGCTACTCCCTCAAACTGGCGAAGACTATAAACGCATAGAGCTAGAAAAGCAATTTGCAGTACGTAGACTAATCCGTAATTTACTAATTTAGCAAAGCCACTGACTCACTTTTGTCCAAAAGCTTCTCGGATTGAATTTTTACCCGTGGCACTTTCTAACTCGAAAGTGTCCGTGCGACCTGAGGTC
>NZ_JBFRPK010000026.1:0-57612 GCF_041471965.1 Vibrio sp. 10N.261.51.A3 | reverse complement strand
CATAGCCTGCATAAAATCGGGGAAGACCGCAGCGAGAAGCTAGAGTTCACGCCAGCGGTACTCAAAGTGTTGGAATATGTTCGTCCTAAGTACGCTTGCCGCCAGTGCGAGAAAACAGGCGACAGCAGCCGAATCGTTCAGAAGCCATCCCCTCAGAGCCTCATCCCTAAAAGCTTCGCCACAGAAAGTTTGCTGACCAACATCATTCTTGGAAAATACCAATACGCGATGCCACTTTATCGTCAAGAATCGCTGTTTAACCAGTCGGGTATCGAGCTATCACGTACCACCATGGCTAGGTGGGTCATCCAAGTCAGTGAGAAGTTCGCCCCGCTGTATGCCGCCTTGAAAGAGCACCTACTTCAACAAGTGGTGGTTCAAGCGGATGAAACGCCGCTCAATGTGCTCAAAGAAGAGAAGCAGTGTTATATGTGGCTCTACTGCTCAGGCGCTGACTCACCCGAAGCGGCACTGCCGAATGTGAAAAATATTGCCTTGTACGACTATCAAAACAGTCGCGCGAGGGCGTGTCCCGTGGACTTTTTAGGTGACTACAACGGTTATCTACAAACCGATGGCTACGCGGCTTATGATGGACTTCATCACGTCACCAAGGTAGGGTGCTTAGCGCATGCTCGTCGCAAGTTCATGGATGCTAAAAAGCTTCAAGGGAAAGGTAAATCGGGCAAGGCTGATAAGGCGCTGGCTAAAATCCAAAAACTCTACGGGATAGAATCACGCTTAAAAGGTGCGCCTGCCGAAGAGCGAAAAGCAGAGCGTCAAGCGTATGCCAAGCCGATACTGGATGAGCTTTACCAATGGATGACAACCCAGAAGGTGATAGGCTCTAGCCCACTAGGTAAAGCGATAAAGTACACGCTTGGGCAGTGGTCAAAGCTTATTCGTTATATCGACGATGGTCACTTATCTATTGATAATAATCGCGCTGAACGCGCAATTAAACCACTGGTCATTGGCAGGAAGAACTGGCTGTTCTCTAACACACCAAACGGTGCTGATGCGAGCGCGATGCTTTACAGCATCATCGAGACCGCGAAAGCCAACGGTCTTATCCTCTACGACTACATGGTCAAGTGCATGAAAGAGCTGGCGAAAGCTGAGCCTGATATCGACGCACTCCTGCCTTGGAACTTCAAACACTGACAAGTCGCCCCGTGGGTTCATGGGGCGGATACGGTGAGGGTAGATTCAAGCAGAGTATAGAAATGTTCAAAAATGGGAAATAGAAAAGAGCCAAATAAACATGGGTTCATTTGGCTCTTTTTTGAGTAGCTCTCATTAATGCAATTGCTTCAAAGAAAAACTGATCCGTGATTGCATTGCAATCAACAGCCAACTGGCATCTCGATTATTTGGTTTGTCTTTACATAGATGTAGTGCTTTTAGTACACCGCGCGTGACTGAATCAATAAAGACATGTTCATGATGGAATTTATCTGGCCACAGTTCAGTACGTTGCTTGATAAGTTCGTAAATTTCATCGTATAGCCAATCAATATCTTGATGAGAGATTTTCTGAAAACGCTGAGCCTGAAGAATGTCACAGCACAAACTGGTGCAGTGAATAGCTAGAGGTGAATAAGCCATTTACTTTCCTCCATTTAAATTAGCATCTAATAACTTTTCAAAAGCACTGCCGTCTTGCCTGGTTAGGTTTGGTATATATCGGCTGTAAACTGTGAACAGCATTTTTGTAGTGGTATGGCCCATTTGGCGAGCTATCCACTCAGGTGCTTCTCCGGCTGCTAACCATAATGTTGCAGCCGTATGTCGAGTCTCATAAGGGCGGCGATATTCCATTCCCAAGTTTTTAAGTGTCGGCTTCCAGATTCGGTCTCTGACGTTACCTTTATCTAAAGGGTTTCCAGCTGCATTGCAGAACACATACTCCTTAGTACCAGTCACTTTGTATTGGGATTTTATAGCTTTAAGTACAACAGATGACATTTGAATGTCTCTTGTTGAACCCACCGTTTTCGTTGTGTCTGAACGGCCGTGTACAAACGTTTCTCGAACTGAAATTAAACCACGCTCAAAATCTACGTACTTCCATTTCAGACCATCGATCTCTGAGGTGCGCATTCCGGTGAAGAATCGGACGGTGAAGTAATCTTTAAAATCGGAACGTACCGATGATAAAAACAAGTTCACTTCGTTAAAATCAAACGGGTTTACATTAGTGCGTTCAACACGTAGTGGTTTGATGTTTTCAAACGTCGAACGAAAATCGTAGCGATCTGCGGCTTCGCTCAAAATCATGCGCAGTGGTGTCATGACATGATTAATGAACTCGGCAGATAATTTTTTGCCGTTGTTACGCGGTTTCACTAAAGAAGCACGGTACTTTAAGATGTCAGGTCGAGAGATCTTCGCGACGTCTAAATGCCCAAAGTGGGGTACAAGGTACGACCATAAGTAGACCTTCATACTGTCCTTATAGCTCTCTTTCCAACGCACTTCGTTTTCGTCATACCACTCCTGTGCGAAGCTTTCGAACAAGACAGTTTCAATTCCTTGTAGCTCTTGTACTGCCGTTTTGTAATTACCAAGTAATTCCTGTTTGCGTTTTTGAGCTTGGATGTCTTGTTTCAAAAATGTTTGAGCTTTCTTAGACTCAGGGAAGTACTCACTATATACAAAACAACTCAGGCGAATGTCCGCTTCAATTTGATTTAGCAGTTTCTGTAGCTTGCGTTGGTTTACTTGAGTTGCAGGCAGTGCAGTTTGCTCACGGCAACGCATACCTTCATATCGGAAGTCGAGATAGAGCTTACCGCTACGTGAATTGATACTACCCATGACACACCCTCCCGCCAGCCATTGGAATATACTGAAGGTTACGTGATGCAGATTGGTATAATTCTGCCTCTACCTCTTCCCAAATGTAGAGAATTTTTCTACCATTGAATGGTCGAATGTAGTGTTTACCTTCGATGAAAATTGAATCTCGCAGAGTCGAATTGATATAGTTGGCGCTAAATTTGATACGACCTGCAAGCTCTTTTGCTGTAAGTAATAATTGGTCCGTTTGACCTCCATTGTTTGTGTTTTAACAAGACATAAAATCAGCTTAACCATACTTTTGTGTTTTATCAAGACACATTATTATATCTTTTAGGAATTAATGTGTGATTAGATATAACTTAAAGGAACTTATTGAGAAAAAATCTTCGGAAGAGGGACGGAAGATCTCTGGAGCTCAAATTGCTGCCGAAATAGGTATTCAGCGTTCGGCCATGGCGAAAATGATTCGAGACGAAGGGTACACTACAACCACAAAAACTCTTGATGCTTTGTGTCAGTACTTTGATTGTGATGTGTCTGATTTAATTATGTTCGAACGTGAGAGTGACGTATAACCATAGGGGTGGCTATGCTCATGTTATGTTTTGCTCATAGTGCTTTATGTAATGCAAACTTAGGGAACTTATTAACAAAAGTCAGAAGATAAGCCCCAAAAATTATTCAATTTTAGGCTTCATCAGTAACCATACTTCCTCATCCTCCTCTTAGAAACCACTGTTACTCATTGAAATTGATTGAGAATATCGGATGATCTTTGTCTACTAATGGATGTAATTAACAGTTTAGCGAATGCGTAGTTGACGTGATGACCGTTCAAAAAATAAGGTTGGGTTATTCGTATTGATGAATATTCTCATTTTTGAGTACAAATTCACGTTGGTAAGCTAGGTATGGAACTCACTCCGGTATTAAAAGAACTACAAGCTTTTGTGTATGCAGAACATGAAGCTAGCATGGAAAACCTTCTAGAAACTTGGAAGAAACCCTTAGAAGAAAAACTATTAAAAGGCGAAACTCAACGAATAGAGTCAGTAAGCTGTTCCGGGTCTAATCATCTGGAAGTCGTATTAGGTGATAACGAATCACGCTTTAGAGAAGGCGATATGATTTGTTTGCATCTTGGCGACCCAAGTAACCATAAGGTATTTGACCAAGTAGCGATTGAAGCTGAAAACGATGGAGAGTGGTTGCTCAAAGTCAAAGTAGATCAAAGCTTACTTCCACAACTAAGTGAAGGCTGTTATGCCGACCCTGCAGGCATGGACTTAAAACCGTTTTATGATAAAGCTTTGGCTGATGTAGCAACATCGAAAGTCGGCAGAGACGTATTGCTGCCTATGCTTTCCGGACATTTGAATACGGAAACGATTTATGACGAAGACTTTGATGACGCTGCGGATTATGCCGAATCTCGAGGATTAAATGAAAAGCAGAGTGAAGCTGTTGGGCTTGGTGTCGGTTCTAAATACTTAGCGTGTATTCAAGGTCCTCCCGGAACGGGTAAAACAAAAGTTATTAGTATTATCGCCAAGCTTCTTGTAGAGGCAGGGCAGAGAGTTTTCATGACTTCTCATACCCACATGGCGATCAATAATGCACTCAATAAAATTGTAGAGGAAGGGGTTCCTGTTGCAAAAATTTGTGCGAGTGGCGGTAAGAAATCACTGAGTGATAAGGTTCAGCATTTTGAATACGCATCAAAATGGGAAGATATACCGGACACTGGGTATGTGATTGGTGCGACACCTTTTGCTACCTGTAGTGAGCGACTTGAAAGCTTTACATTCGACACCATTATTTTTGACGAAGCCAGCCAAATTACCGTTCCATTGGCGTTAATGGCAATGAGAAAAGGGTGTCGATTTGTATTCGTTGGGGATCATAAGCAGCTTCCTCCTGTGATACTTTCTCAATCCGTTCTTGAGGAAAATTCGGCTTTCTCTAAGATGATTCTTGGCAATGAAAAGGTTTCGGTATTGTTAAGCCAAACTTATCGGATGTCTCCAGCCTTAACTGAATGGCCTAGTAACTGTTATTACAAGGGCGAATTAGAATCGAAAAGACCACCAACGCTGTCATCATTTTCTCTACCTAAAAAACCTCACAAGTATTCTGAGGTCCTCTCTAGCAATCGGCCTTCTGTATTCATAAAAACTCCAGGGGTCAATGCCCGAAGTGTAAATAGAAAAGAAGCGGCGTTAGTGGCCGATTTGATAACCGCGGCTGTTGAAGCGGGTCTATCTGCTGAAGAGATAGGTGTCGTTACACCGTTTCGGGGTCATGCCAAAGCTCTAAAGTCTTGCCTTCAGGATAAGTTGGGGATATTTGGATCAAAATTAGTGGTAACGGATACTGTGGAAAGGATGCAAGGCCAAGAGCGGGAAATGATTATAGTTTCATTCTGCTCCTCAGATCCGCAATACATTAGCGCTATCGCTGAATTCTTTTTCCAAGCGGAACGTCTCAATGTCGCCATTACTAGACCCCAGACTAAGTTGGTGATTGTAGGTCCCGAAATCCCAGAAGGCATGCTGCAACAGGTGGATGATCCTAAGGTGCGACAAAACATTGAAGATTATAAATCTCTGGTTCGTCACTGTTATAAGGTGGAAGTAGATTAATGGCACATATAGATACGATTACAGGCTTAGACCGCAAGCATCGACGTCATTGCAAAAAGGTATTCAATAAACTCAATGACGAATTTTTTATTCGTGAGTCATTATTAGAGTCTCTACAAGTTGCTCCTTGTATTATTGAGGGGCCTTGCAATAGTTGGGTGTTTGTTGGAGTCCATTCAGAGAAACCAGATAGTATTAGTCTTTCTAAATTGTTGAAGTTTAATGACTCGATGTTGACGTTAGGTTTAAAGCCTATTCAGTATCTAGCTGTCGTCGATAATATGATTGTGGAAGAAGAAAGTACTTTCCCAATTGACGGTTCTCTCCAAGTTGATAGTTCTTTCTCTGATTATGTACAAATAATTGAGAACAAAACGTTTATTGAGCGTGGTGAAAAACTAATCCACGCCGCACTAACCGAGTTCACAATCGACTCACATTCACGAATCAAGCGCACGTTTTTTCCGGAGTCGGTTATTCCCGCACAGTGTAGTACTCGTCGAGGAAAAACCTCCGTAGACAATACCGCAAAGCTGCTCCCATTTTTTTTAGATTACGATCAAGAATTGGCTACTAGGCTAGATATGGTTGAGTCTGTCGATTCTGAAGAAGAAGGTCAGGAAGACATTTCAGTAAGGTTGATAAATGGGGTCGCTGGGAGTGGGAAAACTCTGATTTTAATTAATCGTGCAGTTTTGTATTGTAAAAAATACCCGGAAAAAAAGGTCCTTCTTGCGATACACAATAAGCCAGTGACGGAAGATATTAAGTACAGGTTCGAAACCTGGCTTAAAGGTAAACCTGATAACCTTGAAATTACCACCTTTCACTCGTTTGCGCTAAAGCAGTACAGTAAAAGCCATCAGCGTGTTAAGCCAGTATTTGGCGATGCGAATATGAAAGAAGAAAAGAAGACCGTTTTAAGTGATAAAAATGAAGCTTACACGCAACTATCGTTAACAGATGAGCAGATTTGGTCCGAACTAGAGTACATCAATGACTATTTAATTAAAGACAAAGAAGAGTACTTGGAATTCGATCGACAGGGTCGTGGGTTTGCACTACAAAAAAGTCAGCGAGAACATATTTGGCAGCTATATGTTGATTTTTCTGCTCGGTTGTCGTCGGTTAAGAAATACCTACCGAGTTTGTATATTAAGGAAGTTGCGTTATCAGACAAGCCTCTTGAACAGTTTGATCACATACTGCTTGATGAGGCTCAATTCTTCGCGCCATCTTGGTTACAGTTAATTAAACGCTCATTGACGCCGGGGGGACAATTATTTATTTGTGCTGATCCCAACCAAGGTTTCTTAAAAAGCCGTTTAAGCTGGAAGAGCGTAGGTTTGAATGTTCGAGGGCGCACTAAGCGTTTGAATCATTCTTACAGAACGACTTATGAAATAATGGTCGCTGCGAACGCTCTGCTCGATGATCTCGAAGGAAGCCCTGAAGATTACGTGAAGCCTGACTATGAAAAAATGGCAAGAGGACACAAACCCCAAATTATATATTCTCGAAATGCTCAAGATGAGAAAAAGAGGTTCCTGAACGAACTCGCAGCCCTGGTGCTGTCGGGAACAGTCGCTCTTCATCAGATCATGGTTTTATGTAGCCCAGAGTATAATCCATGGTCGCTAAAGCAAGACATTGAAAAACGTATTGGTTCAAACAAGGTCATTAACTACAACAACTCCAAAGAGTTAGCGGATAACGTAGGCAGCAAAATTAGGCTACTTAATATCAATAGTTGTACGGGTATGGAGTCTGGTACGGTGTTCGTTCTTGGTTGTGGTCAAATAATTAACCAGCCTAAGAATCTAGAGTTGAGTGATTCGGAAAGAGAAGAAGTATTGCAAGAATCAATGCGTAAACTTTATGTAGCAATGACTAGAGCTGGGCAAAAGTTAGTGGTTTTCAGTACTGAAGAGTTTCCAATTAGCGTTGAAAAACATATTGAAATTACGGGAGAAGTTACCCAAATTTAGTTGCTATTTATTTATCATAAGTAACTCTTAATCAATGCAAAAAGTCGCATTTACGATACAATACCACGCAATAAATCTTGGCTCTGCTGTTAAGAGCCAAGTCCTACATTATTCGAGTAATTAAGAACATGGCAAAAGCACCCGCTAACAAGAAAACTGCCTCAAAAGCTAAGCCCGCTTCAAAAACTAAAAAAGCGACCAGAGGCTTTGAAGAGACCCTTTGGGATACCGCTAATCAGTTGCGTGGCAGTGTTGAGTCATCTGAATACAAACACGTGGTATTAAGCCTTGTGTTCTTAAAGTTCATCAGCGACAAGTTTGAAGCACGCCGTCAGAAGATGATAGACGACGGGCAAGAAGCTTTTGTTGAGATGAAAGAGTTCTACCAACAAGACAATATCTTCTTTTTGCCAGAAGATGCTCGCTGGTCATTTGTTAAAGCGCGTGCTAAGCAAGATGATATCGCTATCATTATCGATACCGCTCTATCAACCATCGAAAAAAACAACCCAAGCTTGAAAGACGCTTTGCCAGATAACTATTTCTCGCGCCAAGGTTTGGAAGTGAAAAAGCTGGCGTCACTTATCGACAGCATTGAAAACATAGATACGTTAGCTAACGAATGTGACATGAGCGAAGAAGACTTAGTCGGTCGTGTTTACGAATACTTCCTAGGTAAGTTTGCAGCAACCGAAGGCAAAGGTGGTGGCGAATTCTATACGCCTAAGTCAGTGGTAACACTGTTAGCTGAAATGCTAGAACCTTTCCAAGGAAAGATCTACGATCCGGCTTGTGGCTCGGGCGGTATGTTTGTTCAGTCTTTAAAGTTCATTAAAGAGCATGAAGGACGCACCAAAGACATCGCTATTTATGGCCAAGAGCTGACCTCGACTACTTATAAACTGGCGAAGATGAACTTAGCCATTCGTGGTTTATCGGGCAACTTAGGTGAGCGTGCAGCCGATACCTTCTTTGCTGACCAGCATAAAGACTTGAAAGCCGATTACATCATGGCCAACCCACCGTTTAACCTTAAAGGTTGGCGTAATGAAGCCGAGCTAACCGATGATGCGCGCTTTGCTGGCTACCGTACACCGCCAACAGGCAACGCCAACTACGGTTGGATTTTGCATATGCTCTCTAAGCTAAGTGAAACAGGTACGGCTGGTTTTGTATTAGCGAACGGCTCAATGAGTTCAAACACGTCCGGCGAAGGTGAGATCCGCCAGCAGCTTATCGAGAACGATCGCGTTGAATGTATGATTGCTCTGCCGGGGCAGCTGTTCTTTACTACGCAGATCCCTGTATGTATTTGGTTTATCACTAAAGACAAAACCGAGAACACCACTAAAGGTTTCCGTAACCGCCAAAAAGAGACGCTGTTCATTGATGCCCGTGAGATGGGTACCATGATTAGCCGTACCAATAAAGAACTGACCAAAGACGATATCGCTCTAATTGCCGACACTTACCACGCTTGGCGCTGTGATGACGCAGAACTCAAAGCGCGTATTGAACGTGGCGACGGCAAAGTCGAGAAGTATGAAGACCAAGCAGGCTTTAGCAAATCAGCGACCATTACTGATATCAAGGCTAATGACTTTGTACTGACTCCGGGCCGCTATGTAGGTGCAGCTGACGTGGAAGATGATGGCATTCCGTTTGAAACCAAAATGAGTGAGCTTTCACAAACCCTATACAGCCAAATGAATCAATCTCAAGACTTGGATAAAGCGATTCGCCGCAATTTGGAGGCGTTGGGTTATGGGGAGTAACTTTTTCTCAACCACAATTGGTGAGCAGATTACTCTTCAAAGAGGGTTTGATATAACCAAGAAGGAGCAGCAAGAGGGTAATGTGCCTGTAGTTTCTTCAGGAGGAATATCAAGTTTTCACAATGTGTCTAAAGTAGAAGCGCCCGGAGTCGTTCTCGGTCGAAAAGGTACTCTAGGAACAGTGTTTTTTGTGGAGAAAGACTTTTGGCCTCATGACACATCCCTATGGGTTAAAGATTTCAAAGGGAATAATCCACAGTTTGTGTACTACTTTTTCAAAGGTATGTCTGCGGAATTAAAAAAAATGGATGTAGGTGCAGCAAACCCTGCTCTTAACCGCAATCATGTCCATCCATTGCAAGTTGAGTGGCCTAGGAGAGAGGTTCAAGACCAAATAGTATCTGTTGGAGCAGCATTAGATCAGAAAATTACTCTTAACAACCAAATCAACCAAACCCTAGAGCAAATGGCGCAAACGTTGTTCAAATCTTGGTTTGTCGATTTTGATCCTGTAAAAGCCAAAATGAATGATGAACAGCCAGAATGGATGGATGCGCCTTTTCTTTCAAAAGAAGTTGCCTCGCTTTTCCCAGAAAAGCTCGTTGAGTCTGAGTTGGGTTTGATTCCAGAAGGGTGGAATGTCGAGTCAATTAAAGATTTTGGTGACGTCATCTGTGGAAAAACACCATCTAAGAAAAATGCTGACTTTTACGGTGGTCATGTTCCATTTATCAAGATTCCTGATACGCATGGCAAGGTATTTATCACTGAGACTTCGGATACATTGACGCAGGCTGGGGATGAATCACAACCTAAGAAACGTATACCAGAAAACAGTATCTGCGTGAGCTGTATTGCTACTGTTGGTCAAGTTTTTGTAACAACGAAACCAAGTCATACAAATCAACAAATTAACTCCGTAGTTCCTAACGATGCGAACGCGCTCTACTACCTGTTATTTAAGTTCAAAGGGTTGAATAAACACTTCCATGATTTGGCTAGTGGTGGCAGCGCAACATTAAACATGAATACTAGTACCTTTTCTAAGGTGGTTCTTGTTCGTCCAACTGCTGATGTGCTGAAAGCATTTCATAAAACCGTAGGTGGTTTAATGGATAAAATGTTAGTAAATCAGTTAGAGAATGCAACGTTATCTAAACTACGTGACACGTTACTTCCTAAATTGCTTTCCGGCGAAATCGACTTAGAAAACGTGCAAGTAGAACAAGCTAAAGCACTAGCAGAGTAACCTTTCGTCATTCCAGAAAGTGAGGAACGAACTTATCAGGAATCTCGTTTTTGACGGTGGTGAAAAGCGAGATCTCAGATACCTCGCGCCTCGGTTCTGAGATAACGAAGGTGGGAATTAGATGAATCCGAAATAGAACAAAGCAAAGCGTAGGTGGAACCATAATATAATGAACGCAACTAATACTCGTGAAATCGACATTTCTGAATTGACGACACTGTGTGAAACAAGCACTTTGCAAAAAGGCATCTTGCTTTCACGCAGTGGTGCAGTACGCAAGCTTAACCTTGTTGGCAACACCGCGACCGCACAGGTCAAAGGCAGCCTCAATTATCAAGTGAGCCTCGATTTCACTGGCGATCTGGTTGGCACTTGTACTTGCCCTGCGGCGCAATTTCAAATGTTGTGCAAGCACGGCGTGGCGGTTGCCCTTTGCCTACAAGACCAAGAACAAGCTTTAAACCAAAGTAGTGAACGAGATACCATAAAAAATCACCTGCAAAGCCTTGGTGAAGAGGCCATGGTAGAGATGCTACTCGAATACCTAGAAGAAGATGAGTACACATGGAATGCACTGCTGACAAAAATTGAAATACGCGAAAAGCCAGCCGTATATGGCGAGCTGAAAAAGTTGGTTACCCAAGCCTTACCGCGAGAACAGCTCTGGGATTGGCGAGAAAGCCATGATTATTTCAACTCAGCAGAAATTCAATTGAACATGATCATTGAATCAATGCAAAGCCTTAACGCCGATCATCAATGGAAATTAATCAACTACCTTGTTGAACGGTTGAATAAGGTGCTAGAGCAAATTGATGACTCCAATGGCGATCGTTATGGCATTGAAAGCATGATTAACGAACACATGCCAAAGACGCTGGCAAAGCTTAATTGGAGTGAGCAAGAGAAAGCGCAGTGGATGTTTGAGCGTTTGACCCATTACGAATTTGACGTATTTCCTTCGATTGAAGAGAGTTTTGGAGCGATTTGGCAATCTAACACCCACTTTCTAACCTTATGCCGCCAAGCGATAGATCAAGCATCGCAAGATGAGAGTAGCTGGAACTTACGCTCATGGGCAGTTCCGTTAATGAAACACAGCTCCGATTGGCGTGAAGTGGCGGAAATTAAACAAAAAATAGCACGAACGTGTCGAGATTATCTTGAAGTTGTTGATATGTTCATTGATGAGCAAGAGCCGTTAGAAGCTGAGTTTTGGTTAGCTAAGGCGAAAAAAATGGCGAGTGATTATGAACTTCGTGCGTGCGAACAAGCTCAATTCCGTCTTTATGTTGAACTAGGTGAAATCCATTCTGCATGGGTATTAGCTAACCGTTTGTTAGAACAATCACCAAGCTTTCAATATTATCAACAGTTAGCGAAGTTTAAAGCCAATTACCAAATTGATGATGTTGAATTTTTCTCCCGCACTGAACTGCTACTTGCCAATGCCTATCAACAACCAGACCGCTATAATCAAGCTTCTGATCGTACGGATGCCTTGGTTCTGTTCTATATCGATAACCAGCAATTAGACAAAGCGTGCGAATGGGTTGCCGAACATAAAATATCAATACAAGGACTTATTTCGCTTGCCGATCATATTGTGGATGATAAACCTGAAAATACGCTGGATTATTATCTGCGAGCAGTCTCATCTTATATCGAACAGACCAATAATACGGCTTACGATCAAGCTTTAGAGTTACTTCGACGTTTAGAGAATATGCTGAAATCGCATCCTACTCAATTGGCGACATTTTATAGTCAGGTGGCGCAACTCGCTACCACGTACAAGCGTAAGCGTAATATGTTCGCTTTAATTCAGAAATATTATTCAAAATATATCTGATTCTGCGGAGGTGACAAGATCTGCGGTGTTGAGAAAATGGAACAAAGCCCGAAACCGAGTTACTACAAAACAAATTTAAATAACTCAATTTAGAAAACAACAAACAACGTCAAACAGCAGTAGGAAAAGGCGATGAGCTTAAAATTTACTGAAGCCAAACTCGAACAGGCCATTATTGAGCTATTGGGTGAGCAAGGCTACCCACACGTAGTGGGTGAACAAATAGCGCGTGAAGACAAAGAACAAGTACTCATCTTAGATGACTTACGCCGCTACCTTGCCAAGCAGTACCGAGGCGATGGTATAACCGAGAGCGAAATTGACACCATTGTTCGTATGATCTCAACGTTGCCTGCCAGTGATTTATACCATAGCAATAAAACCTTCTGCCAATGGCTAACCAATGGCTTTCTGTTTAAGCGTGAAGATCGCTCAAAGAAAGACCTCTATATTGAGTTAATCGACACAAGACATTTGGCACAAGCCTTACGCTTGATGTTTGTCCCGTTGCTAGAGAATAAATCTAAATCAGATAATACTGATAGAGAAGTTGCAGAGGGTAATGTTAGTTACTTAGAAACATATCGCCTAGACCCGACTGATACCAATATCTATAAAATCGTTAACCAGCTAGAGATTGAAGGTGTCGATGAACAAGTTCGAATCCCTGATGGCATCCTTTATGTGAACGGCTTACCGCTGGTGGTGTTTGAATTCAAAAGTGCCGTGCGAGAGAAAGACGCGACCATCTTTGATGCATGGAAGCAAATTTGCGTTCGTTATCGCCGTGATATTCCCAAGCTGTTCGTCTACAACGCGATGTGCATCATCAGCGATGGCGTGAACAACAAAATGGGCAACCTGTTTGCGCCGTATGAGTTTTTTTACGCGTGGCGCAAAGTAACGGGCAACGAGTCTACCGAAAAAGAGGGTATTAATTCCCTCTACACCATGATTGCCGGGTTGTTTAACCAAACTCGATTACTTGATGTAGTGAAGAACTTTGTCTTCTTCCCTGATACCTCTAAGAAAGAGATAAAAGTCTGTTGTCGTTACCCGCAGTACTACGCAGCGCGTAAGCTTTACTACAACATCGACAAAGAACGTAAGCCATACGGAAGTGGTAAAGGCGGCACTTACTTTGGTGCAACAGGGTGTGGTAAGAGCTTCACCATGCAATTTCTATCGCGCCTATTGATGAAAAGCATCGATTTTGAAAGCCCGACCATTGTACTTATTACCGACCGTAACGATCTCGATGATCAGCTTTCTAAACAGTTCTGTAATGCCTCTGATTACATTGGTGATGAGATGGTGGTGCCAGTTAAAAGCCGTCAAGATTTAAGAGACAAGCTGCAAGGCATCAAGAGTGGTGGTGTGTTCCTGACTACCATTCATAAGTTCACCGAAGACATCGAATTGCTTTCAGAGCGTACAAACATCATCTGTATTTCCGATGAAGCTCACCGTTCACAGGTCAACCTCGATAAGAAAGTGGTGATCAAATATCAAGATGGTATAGCCGTCGATGTGAAAGAGACATACGGCTTTGCTAAGTATCTACACGACTCTCTGCCAAGCGCGACTTACGTTGGCTTCACCGGAACGCCGATCGATGCCACCCTTGATGTATTCGGTGATGCAGTAGACAGCTACACCATGACAGAATCTGTTAATGATGAAATTACGGTTCGTATTGTTTATGAAGGCCGAGCCGCTAAAGTCATTCTTGATAACAGCAAGCTTGAAGAGGTCGAGAAATACTACCAAGCGTGCGCAGAAGCGGGCACCAATGAACATCAGATAGAAGAGAGCAAGAAAGCTTCTGCCAATATGAACGCGATCCTTGGTGACCCTGATCGTATTGAAGCTTTGGCGAAAGACTTTGTTGAACATTATGAAGGGCGAGTTAAAGAAGGTTCTACGATAAAGGGCAAGGCGATGTTTGTCTGTGCGAGTCGTGAAATCGCGTTTGATTTTTATAAGCAAGTCAAAATCTTAAAGCCAGAATGGTTTGAGGAAAAGCTATCAATTGATGGTGTCGAGCTGACGGATAAAGAGAAAGAAGAGTTAAAGCCACTTGCGATGGTGCAAATGGTGATGACGCGCGGTAAAGACGATGATCCTGATCAGTACAGCCTGCTAGGGACAAAGGAATATCGAAAATCGCTCGACCAGCAGTTTAAGAGTCCTAAGTCGAATTTCAAAATAGCCATTGTAGTCGACATGTGGCTAACAGGTTTTGACGTTCCTGAACTGGATACTATCTACATCGATAAGCCGTTGCAGAAACACAACCTGATTCAAACTATCTCACGTGTTAACCGTAAGTTTGAAGGCAAGGCGAAAGGGCTCGTTGTCGATTACATTGGTATCAAGTCACGTATGAATCAAGCCTTAGCGATGTATTCAAAGGCTGATGAGACTAACTTTGAAGATATTCGCTTTTCCGTTATTGAGGTGAAGAACCATCTCGATCTATTAAGACAGATGTTCCACAAGTTCGATACGTCAGGTTATTACACAGGAGAGCCGTGTAAGCAGCTGGAGTGCCTTAATCAGTCGGCAGAATACATCCTTCAAACCAAGAAAGGCGAAACCCGATTCATGGCTTTAGTGGGCCGTATGAAGGCGGCTTATGATGTTTGCTGTGGTAGTGAATTGTTATCTCAGCAAGAGCGCGACCAAATTCACTTCTATATCGCAGTACGTTCCATCATCTTTAAGCTAACCAAAGGTGATGCACCAGACACGGCACAAATGAATAAGCGTGTTCGAGAGTTAGTGGCAGAAGCACTCCGTGCCGATGGAGTAGAAGAGATCTTTACCATTGGTGATGAGCACGCCGAAGCTATCGATATTTTCGACGAAGATTACCTAGCTCGCATCAACAAGATTAAGCTGCCTAACACCAAAATTCAGTTGCTTCAAAAGCTGCTAGAGAAGGCGATAAGTGACTTTAAAAAGGTCAACCAGCTACAGGGTATGAATTTCTCTAAGCGCTTCCAATCGCTGGTGGAGCAGTATAACGAACGCCGTGAAAATGATGTGTTGAATGGCGAGGAGTTCGATACCTTCTCTCAAGAAATGACGGACATTATCTTTGATATCGTGAAAGAAATGGGCTCGTTTGAAGACCTAGGTATCGACCTAGAAGAGAAAGCGTTCCTCGATATCTTGAACCACATGCGCAAGAAGTACGATTTCACTTACGACGATGACAAGATGCTCGAACTGGCGAAGGAAATGAAAACTACCGTAGACAATGTCGCTCAATACCCAGACTGGGCAGGGCGCGATGATATCAAAGCCAAGTTGAAAGTGGATTTAATCTTACTGCTACACAAATACGGCTTCCCACCAGTAGCCAACGATGATGTTTACAAAGGCGTGCTAGAGCAGGCTGAGAATTATAAGAAGAATGTGTAGTCGCTTTAAATTTGATGACATTTGATTTTATCAATGAGTATTTCAGCTAAAACAATCACTTTAGCTGAAATACTCGAATAGAGATCTAACCTCGAATGATCATTTGCTCGCGCTCTGGACCTACCGATACCATCACGATTGGCACACCCATCAGCTCTTCGATACGAGTAACGTAATCTTGCGCTGCTTGAGGAAGGCTCTCAAACGTGCGGCAACCCGTGATGTCTTCATCCCAGCCTGCCATATCTTCATATACAGGTTTTAGTTCAGCCGTTTGTGGCCAAATTGGGTTCTCTGTATGCTCACCTGAGTAAGCGGTACAAATCTTAAGTTCAGACAAACCAGACAGGCAATCGATCTTAGTTAATGCGATTTCCGTTGCAGCTTGCAGTTCAACACCGTTACGAGTTGCTACCGCGTCGAAGTAACCCATATCGCGTGGGCGGCCTGTTGTTGCACCGTATTCGTTAGAGCTTTCTCGGAAGCTGTCTTGCTCTTCCATTGCTGTTACTAGCGTGCCAGTACCAACAGACGAACTGAACGATTTAGCAACAGCGATAACACGTTCAGGACGAAGTGCAGGTAAACCGCTACCAATGCCAGCATAAGCTGCGGTTACATTCGAAGATGTTGTCCAAGGGTATTCACCGTAGACAAGGTCGCGACCTGCGCCTAACTGAGCTTCAAACAGTAGGTTTGCGTCTTGTGATTGCAGCGCTTTAAGCGGCTCAGTTACGTTGCAGATGAACGGGCGCCACGCTTTAGTTACTTCAAGTAGCCATTCTGTCATTTCAGAAGCAGTCTGGGAGAAGTCACATTGAGGGTAGAGCGCTTTAAGCTGAGGCATCTTCCAATCAAGTAGGAATTGAATACGCTGCTCTAAAATTTCAGGTTGATTCAGCCAACCGACAAGAATGCCTTTCTTCATTACACGATCGCCGTACGCTGGTGCAATGCCTTGACGTGTAGAGCCGTAAGCGCCATCGCCCAAACGCTCTTCTTCAAGCGTATCTTCAAGAGCATGTAAAGGGAGACACAGTGTCGCACGATCTGAGATCGCCATTTTCACTTTGATGCCAGCCTCTTGAACTTCTGCAATCTCTTCAGTTAGCGCAGCAGGGCTGATCACCATGCCAGGGCCAAGAACCGCCGTACAATTAGGATTAAAAATACCACTAGGTAGTTGGTGCAGTTTGAATGTACCGAAGTCATTTACCACAGTATGACCTGCATTGTTTCCGCCTTGGAAACGAATGCTAGCAGAAGCTTGTTCTGCTAAAAAATCGACGATGCGGCCTTTGCCTTCATCACCCCAGTTTGCGCCCACAACAACGATAGATGGCATAATTTTTCTCCTAACTGATTGAGGAATCATGTTAGGCCTATAAGGTGGATAAGAGAAATTAATTATCTTTATTATCTTGATAAGGATTTCATATATCCTTAAAGTCTTAAGCTACAAGCGAGACTCCCTATCGCGTTCGTTCCTCACTGTAGGGAATGACGATGTGAGGATATTCGCACTGAAGGGAGTGACGCGATTGCAGTTCCTTGCAACTGGAAGTGACGAACCTAACGTCGACTCGATTTCTTGGCGTCATTCCAGAACCGAGGAACGAGGTATCTGGAATCTCAAACCACAAGCGAGATTCCCTATCACGTTCGTTCCTCACAGTAGGGAATGACGATGTGGGGGTATTCCTCAATTTAATGAACGGCGATAATCAGTAGAGAAACGTCAAAACAACCGTCATTCCAGAATCGAGGAACGAGGTATCAGGAATCTCAAACCACAAACGAGATTCCCTATCACGTTCGTTCCTCACTGTAGGGAACGACGATGTGAGGATATTCCGCACTGAAGGGAATGACGGATGGGGCATTCTTCATTTTTAGGGAATGATATAAGTGACACGAGAGAGAGGACATGATGCTCGATATTAATTTGTTGAAGACGTTTGTGACGCTTGCGGAGTACAAGCATTTTGGGAAAGCGGCCAATGCACTGCACATGACACAACCCAATGTGAGTTTGCACCTAAAACAACTGGAACAACAAACACGCATAAAGTTGATAGAGAGAAGCCCTTTTCAATTGACTCAAGCGGGTGAACGGCTATTGGAAACAAGCCAAAGAACGCTACTCGAACTGCAGATTTGTCAGGCCGATCTCAATGCCATTAACGACCTTAAAATAGGGACGTTAACCATTGCCGTAAGTGACATCATTTCTCGATTTTTGCTAATTCGTCCGTTCCAGAAGTTCAAAGCGCAGTATCCCGGTATTGACCTTACGCTCTTGAATACCACGTCATCTCAGGCATCGAATTTAGTTAAAAATGCTCAAGCGGATATTGGTTTTGTTATCGCCAAAGAGCAGCACAACGAGTCTTTGTATTTCACTAAGCTGCAAGAGCTTTCTTGGTGTGCGCTTGGCGATGGGGTTGATATCCGAGACTCTGATGCAGAGCTCACTTTGATTCTACTAGGTCATGATACGAGAACGCGTGACTTTATTGATGAAGGTTTACCAAGCCTTAATCTACCTAATTATAGGGTGATGGAAGTAGGGAGTGTCGATGCTCAAATCGACTGGGCAGAAGCGGGATTTGGTGTGGCTATTGTCCCGGAGTTTGCGGTATCCACCAAGCAGCACCTGCATTCGAAAGTGACACCATTGACCAACTTCTCGAGCACCAGTCTTGGTTATATTGTTCGGCAGAACCAAGTCTTGTCGAAAGCAACCAAGCAGCTGTTAGGTTGGGTGAATGATGAGATTACACTGTTGCAAAACCAATAACTCCTTCTGATCTTAGTAGCCCACCTCGTGTGGGCTTTTTTGTGTCTGCAAAGCGCAGCTGTTTCTCCACCTAACAGGCTGTCGAACTAATTAGATCGCCCTATAAATTATTACTCTCCCAAATCAGAGCCTTAAAATTCATCGTTGACAATGTTTGATAATCAAACTAAATTCCATTTATTGATTTGACAATCAAACTACTTGTGAGTCAAAGCACTTTTTAAGCAAGATTAATCAGTAACGACTCCTAACATTGAACACACGAGCTAAGGACGCCATTTTGAGTTTTCCAACACGTCACCAACACAACTTTTCTTCACATAACAGTCAAGGTGAGAAACGCACGTTCTATGTCCTGTTATTGACCGTCGTTACCATGGTTGTCGAAATTGTTGCAGGTACTATTTACGGCTCGATGGCATTGCTTGCCGATGGTTGGCACATGGGGACGCACGCCGCAGCGTTTGGTATCACCTTATTTGCATACCGTTATGCGAAGAAACATGCCGAGAGCGAACGTTTCTCTTTCGGTACTGGCAAAGTCAGCGTGTTAGGGGGCTACACCAGCGCGATTGCATTGGGGATTGTGGCATTGTTGATGCTGGTGGAATCAGTACATCGTTTGTTTAACCCACAAGCGATTCAGTTCAATGAAGCGATCATCGTTGCTTGTATTGGTTTAACTGTGAATGTGGTGAGTATGTTTTTACTTGGCGATCACCATCATGATCACGGACACGAGCATGGCCACAATCATAGTAAGAATCACGGTCATTCACATAGCCATGAGCACGACAGCGACCATGGTCATAAACATGGCGAGCATCACGGACACCATCATGATCACAACCTACGCGCAGCCTACATGCATGTGTTGGCGGATACTCTAACTTCGCTGCTTGCGATTGTTGCGCTGCTATTTGGTAAGTTTTACGGTTGGAACTGGTTAGATGCAGCAATGGGAATGGTTGGCGCATTCGTGATTGCTAAGTGGACGATGAACCTTATGAAACAAACCAGCCCAATCCTGCTGGATGAGAATATCGACCAAGATTATCGTGACTCAGTGACCAAAACCTTAACGCCTTATGCGTCGGTCACCGATTTCCATATGTGGAAGGTGAGTGGGCATCACTATTCAGCAGCGATTACTCTTGAATCAAACAGTGATAAAACCGTCTCTGAATATAAACAAATGCTCGCCAAGTTTGATAAGATTAATCATCTTACTCTTGAAGTGCATTCAAACGACCATGCGAAATATAGAACAGCTTAACCAAATACTGACTGAGTTCTACGATAAAATGTCTTCGTGGGAGCAGTCTGTTGTCAAAGAGACGGGTTATTCCCTGGCTCAAGTACACACCATTGAAGTACTTGGTATGCATGGTGCGTTAAGAATGAAAGAGCTCGCTGAAAAGTTGGGTATTACCACGGGTACACTTACTGTTCAAATAGAAAAGTTGGTTAAAGCTGAATTGATTGAGCGCCATGAACACCCAACAGATCGTCGTGCGATTGTGGTTGCCTTGACGGATGAAGGGCAGAAGATACACGTTCACCACAATCAGCTTCACTTGAATTTGGTTAATGAGCTGACGCAAGATATCGAAGAAGACGAGAAAGCGGTGTTATTGAAGTGCCTAACCAAGATGGTAAAAGCGTTTTAGCCAGCCTTGAATTCGCACCTAACTCTTTAGCTGCAAAGCGATTGACTAGAAAATCAAAAGATGGACCTGACTCGAATTGAGTAGGTCCATTTTTTTCGCCGTTTACGCTCTACTGTACAATCATCAATAGACGGATTCACTGTTTAAAAACCAAGTCAAAACCTCCAATATTGCGCTTCGCTCGTGCTCTTCTGGAGAGCCAAAAAAATGTCATCATAAATAATGCATCCAAATGTGCGTCAAAGTCTTTTAATTCAATGCCTTGTATACCATGACATTCAAGCCATTTATGTTCCGTCAAATAGCTGTCTCTCACTTTTATCATTCAACTAATGTACATGTATTCAATTTGTGTTATTGATGCTTTTATCTTTAGTGAAAAGATTCATTCTCTGTTTGAATACCATTGAGAATGTCACTGCTGGTGGGCTGAACAGTCGCTAGATTTAGTGCTCATTACTGATACAAAAAATATAACAATAACCAGGTCGCGCAAGTTGGATATCCATTCTTTGATGCGATTTATTTAGATACTCATAGTTAATTTAGTAAAGACGAGCCACGTATATGAATATAAAGAAAAAGCTCTATTCGTTGGGGATGTTCTCCATCTTCGGCATGATTTCACTGCTGTTTACCACATCACAATTTGCAGACACCACCGCTCAAATGAGCGAAGCCAAACAAATTACCAAAGAGCTTGAAGTGCGTTTGCTCAACCTTCGCCGTAACGAGAAAGATTTTTTACTGCGTAGCGATATGAAATACCTCGACAAGTTCGACGTAAACTACAAAAAATTCTTAGCGTCTGAATCTGAGCTAGATACAGTGCTCAGTGATTTAGGTTTAGCCAACAGCACACACTTACGTGAAGACATCGAAACTTACCACACCAGCTTTGTTAACTTAGTTAAAGCGAGCGAAGTCTATGGGCTATCACGTGACAAAGGTATGCTAGGCGAGTTTCATGTTTTGCTCGATAACATCAGCGCGACAGCCAGTGCGGAACAAAAAATCGAGCTTTACCTGTTCAATGACTTAATTGAAAAGGGTGAGTTCGATCCGAGTGTTCTTTCTATTACTTCTAATGTTGGAAGCTCAACTGCTTTGATAGATGCTGCACGTCAAGTGGTTGAACAGAAGCGAGTGATTGGCTTGAAGCACAACGAAGGTCTGCTTGGGCAAGCTCGCTCGGGTTCTCATGCTATCGAAACTCAATTTAAAGAATTCTCGGCGGTGCTAGACCAACAAACGCAGCAAGAGATGGACAAACTATCGCTGATCAACAACATCCTTTGCGTCACACTACTTGTGTCGATCATTCTGTTCAGCTGGTTAATCGTCCGTTCTATCATTGGCAAAATTGAGTCACTGCTTTCGGTTATCCGTAATATCGTTAACTCAAACGACGTGTCTATTCGCTCTCACCTAGATGGTAAAGACGAACTCAGCACGCTAGGCCAATACTTCAACCAACTGTTGGATCAACTGGAAGGGCTTATCGCTGCCTCTCAATCTAAGTCACTGCAACTGACACAAAGCACATCGAACATGCATGATGAGCTAGAGTCAGTAATCAAACAGTTTGAAGTTCAAGCAAATCACACATCTACAATGACAACGTCAGTTCAAGAGATGGTACTCACCATTGGCGAGATCTCTGAAAGCACATCGGTTGCCGCTGAAGGTGTACATCAAGCGAAAGTGAATGCCGATAAAGGCCGTGAAGTGGTGGTTGAAACCATCAGCAACATCACCCAGTTGTCTGAACGTCTTTCAAGCAGCCAAGATTCGATCAGTTCACTGAACCATCATGTTGACCAGATCGGCGATGCAGTAAACATCATCCAAGGCATTGCAGAACAAACTAACCTATTGGCATTGAACGCAGCAATTGAAGCAGCACGTGCGGGTGAACAAGGTCGTGGCTTTGCGGTAGTTGCCGATGAAGTACGCGCACTAGCAAGCAGAACGCATCAATCGACCACAGAGATAACTTCAGTGGTGAGTGCAATTCAAAGCCAGATGCAGGCGTCGATGGCAGAGATTGGCGAGTGTAATCAACAAGGTCAACTAACGCTGAAAGATTCGGAAGAGCTGGATGCGAGCTTGCAACTTATCTTGAGCGACATGGAAAGCATCCAAGGTAATTCAGAACGTATTGCTTCAGCGATTGAAGAGCAGGGCGCAGTAATGGCGCAAGTGAGTGACTCAATTACTGAGCTGAACACTATCTCGAACGACAATAACGCTTCGGCGCAGCATTGCTTAGTTGAAGTGGACAAGGTAGCAGAGCAAGCGAACGATATGGACCAAGCGGTCGCGCAGTTCAAGACTTCATAAACAACATAGAACTTACTAAAACAAAAGGCGTGGATCATCTACGCCTTTTTTGTGCCTGAAATTCAAATAGATAAATGACGAGAATAAAAAAACGGCCCGATCTGGGGGAAGATCTGGGCCGTTATATTGCGTATTAAAGGGGGGACTACTTATTTCGGCCTTCCAGCACATCCAGTGCCAGTTCAACCGCTTTATCAATATTGTCGCATCCCGCTAACTTACCTGAGCTGATAGGACCAAGCACATTAGCGTATAACGAGAGCTGCTTGTTAAATGGCAGGCTCAACTGCTCATATAAACGCTGGCGAATCTCGGCATGTTGCTCAGGAGCGTGAGCAGCAAGGCTTTTCAAAGTGTCATAAACAAGAGTGGTGGTAGTGTTCATTCGTCTCTTTATCATTAAGTGGGAGGCGCTTATTTTATAATCTTTTCGTATTCTTTTACTGTGACATAAGTCATACAATATTATTAATGTGTTTATCTTTTCAATCTAATGAGAATAAGGCATTCCAAAATAGACTTAAGTATCTGTGAAATATAACTAAAATAATGACAGACTATCGAACACACAAACGAATTGGCGCGTTTCTGGCAAACGGTTAAATCTATAGGAAGAGGAACAACATGCACTACGACGTATTCAACGGAGACGCAGATGGCATAATTGCGTTGTTACAGCTGCGATTAAGTGAGCCAAGAGAGAGCGTGCTCATTACTGGTGTTAAGCGTGATATTAAGTTGGTCTCTCAAGTTGTTACTCAAACTATGGAGCCGGGTAAGCAAGGTGATGTTTCTTCCGTTACCGTTTTAGATGTATCGATGGAGAAAAACCTGCCTGCACTGCACTCACTGCTAGACGCAAACATCAATGTATTTTATTGCGATCACCACCGAACAGGGGATGTCCCAACTTCTAGTCATTTAGATACTCTGATTGATACCGCGCCAGAGAGCTGCACGAGCTTGCTGATTAACCAGAAGCTGAATGGTGCGCATGTGGCTTGGGCAATCGCAGCTGCCTTTGGCGACAATCTAAAAACGGTGGCGGCGCGGCTAGCGGATGAAAATGGATTCGCTCAATCTCAAAAAGAGTTTCTAGAAGAGCTAGGTACCTTGATTAACTACAACGGTTACGGTTCGTCACTCAGTGATTTGCATTTCACGCCAGCTGAGCTCTACGAAACCCTTTATCAATACCCGAACCCGTTTGATCTTTTGGATGATAAAGACTCGGTGTTTTATCGACTGCGAGCTGCTTATCAAAATGATTGCCAGCAGTTATCAAACCTTGCTCCTGTTTATGAAAGTGAAGTCGCACGTGTGTTTGAACTACCAGGCGAGACTTGGGCAAGGCGCATCAGTGGCGTATTTGGTAATCAAATCGTTAATCAAGATCCAAACCGAGCGCAAGCAGTATTAACGAAAAACCAAGACGGCGAGTCTTACACGGTGAGCTTACGTGCGCCATTATCAAATAGAACGGGTGCAGACGAAATTTGCTCAAGTTTTGCGACTGGCGGAGGAAGAAAAGCAGCGGCTGGAATTAATAAACTTAATGAACTTGATAAGGTGAATTTTATTTCACTATTGGATGCATATTATTCATCTGGCACTGAAGGTTAACTGAAAAACTCCCGACGTATACATTCAAAATTCTACAAACTCTTGCTCCTATATTCCGTTATACGTGTGTATTGCTAGCACATGTGTGATGGCTATATCCAGGCTGTTTTAGTGATATCACTCGCAATGGTGTCTGGTCTGAGGTCAGTGATTACGGCGTGTTTGGGGTGATTTTTGCCGATTTAAAGTTCATTTTTTCCTATCGGTGATTTTTTATATTTTTGGTTAATTATCTTAGTGAATTAAGGTTGATTAAATATTTGTATGGTCAATGCATTCGACCGAAAATAACAGTTTTTAGCATTTCAATTTGAATGAAAAGTCAAAGTCATATTGATTCTGATATTCAATCTGTGACTTAAAATCACAAGTTAAATCAAAGGTCATCTTTTCCTATAAATTCCATTACTTCTCTATAAATATTCATGATTACAATGAATTGGTTCGGTTGTGATTGGCACAGCTGTTAAGTAAGGAAGTGGGACTAATGTTGAAACGTAAAGCTCTACAATTAGCAGTATCGGTCGGCATGGCGGCTATGTCTGGCGCTGTTTATGCGAATGGTTCAGATATGACGAATCCAGACTCTGGCGTCGTGGTTGGCTATTGGCATAACTGGTGTGACGGTGGCGGCTACCAAGGTGGTAATGCGCCATGTGTGACGTTGGATGAAGTGAACCCAATGTACAACATCGTGAATGTGTCATTCATGAAGGTTTACGATGTGGCTGATGGTCGAATCCCAACTTTTAAACTGAACCCAACCATTGGGCTTTCAGAAGAACAATTTATTGACCAAATCTCTGAGCTCAACAAGCAAGGTCGCTCTGTACTGTTGGCTTTGGGTGGTGCTGATGCACACGTAGAGCTAGAAACCGGTGATGAAAGGGCCTTTGCTGATGAGATTATCCGTCTTACCGAGCGTTACGGCTTCGATGGCCTAGATATTGACCTTGAACAAGCAGCCGTAACCGCCGCAAACAACCAAACCGTGATTCCGGATGCACTTAAGCTAGTGAAAGATCACTACCGCGCAGAAGGTAAAAACTTCCTTATTACAATGGCGCCTGAGTTCCCGTATCTAACGACAGGCGGTAAGTACGTTCCTTATATCGATAATCTAGAAGGCTACTACGACTGGATTAACCCACAATTTTACAACCAAGGTGGCGATGGTATCTGGGTTGAAGGCGTGGGTTGGATTGCTCAAAACAACGATGCGTTAAAAGAAGAATTCATCTACTACATTTCTGATTCTCTTATCAACGGAACGCGTGGTTTCCACAAGATCCCACATGACAAGCTCGTGTTTGGTATTCCTTCAAGCATCGATGCTGCAGCAACCGGTTTTGTACAAGAGCCACAAGATTTATACGACGCATTTGATAGCCTAACGGCGCAAGGTCAACCGCTACGTGGTGTGATGACTTGGTCTATCAACTGGGACATGGGCACCAACAAAAACGGCCAACAATACAACGAGCAGTTCATTAAAGACTACGGCCCGTTTGTACACGGTCAGGTAACGCCACCACCAGTCGAGGGCGAGCCCGTTCTTAAAGGTGTCGAAAATACGCGTGTTCTTCACGGCACAACGTTTGATCCTATGGATGGCGTGACGGCAACAGACAAAGAAGACGGCGATCTAACGTCATCAATCGATGTTGAAGGTTACGTTGAAACCAGTGTTATTGGCACTTACGTTTTGACTTACCGAGTGAAAGACAGCGATAACAACGAAACCACTAAAGCGAGAACGGTAGAGGTTTACAGCCAGAAGCCAGTATTTAATGGCGTATCTGACACAACAGTTGTGTTGGGTACTGCATTTGATGCTATGGCAGGCGTGACGGCGAATGATGCTGAAGATGGCGACCTGACAAGCACTATTACACACACTGGCAGTGTCGATGTAAATGAAATCGGCAACTACACACTTGTGTATAGCGTGACAGACAGCGCGAACCAAACCGTAACCGTTGACCGTAAAGTGTCTGTAACTGATGGTTCTAACTGTGCTGCTGCATGGGATGCCGACACCGTTTATGTTGAAGGTGACCAAGTATCTCATGACGGTTCAACGTGGGGAGCAGGTTGGTACACTCGCGGCGAAGAGCCAGGAACAACAGGTGAGTGGGGCGTTTGGAGAAAAGTTTCAGACTCTTCATGTGGTGGTAACCCAGATCCGGGCGATGACTTAGAGCTTTCGGTTTCAGGACTTCAATCACAATATGCGCCAGATAACGGCAACGTGCGTTTAGATCTGACACTGACATCAAATGAAGCATTAGATGTTACCGCTATGGTGATCAACAGTGCAGGTACTGTGGTTGAGCAAACTAAGGTTAACGTAACGGACAGCCGTGCTATTACCATCGACTTATACGATGTAGCGGAAGGGCAATATGCACTTGAAGTAGTCGGTAAAGCATCTGACGGTGAAATGGTGATGGTAAACGATTCGTTCGCTGTTAAAGACGGTGGCGGAACAACACCTCCTCCAGGTGATTACCCTCCATATGAAGCGGGCACAAACTACGCAGCGGGTGACATTGTGGTCGGCAGCGATAATGGCTTGTACGAATGTAAGCCTTGGCCATACACGGCATGGTGTGCAAGCGCGTCTTACGCTCCAGCAGATAGCCAATACTGGCAAGATGCTTGGACAAAGCTGTAGTCTGATAGCTCAACGCTAGCAATATAAAGTAGACGATCAAAGAGAGGCCATTGTGCCTCTCTTTTTTATGTTTAAACAGTTCTGACTTAGAGCTTTAAAACCCACTTAACCTTAAACTCTGCTCTGCATATTGCTCTAGATCAAAATAGGAGTGATTATCAATTGTATTACATGTTAAGAAATAGCACTATGCGCACATTGAATTTTATATATTGTTAATATTTGCATAATGAATCTTGCTCAAGTCGACCTCAATCTACTCGTTATTCTTAAACACCTTCTTGAAGAGAAGCACGTTTCCAACACGGCATTGGCGCTGGATATGAGCCAACCTACGGTGAGCCGATCTCTGCAAAAACTGCGTACCGTTTTCAATGATGATCTATTGGTGCGAGCGGCTTATGGCTATGAGTTAACGCCAAAAGCAGAAGCCATTAAGCAAGATCTCAATTCGGTACTGACACGTTTAGAAAAGCTGGTACATGGCGATGTATTCGAACCGCAAAGCAGTGACAGTACGGTTCGCTTCTTTGGTTTAGTGCCTAATGTCGCGCACTTGCTGCCCAAGGTAGTTGCGGAGATACGTCAACAAGCGCCAAACATGACTGTTGATATCGACTCGATTCCTAAACGACACTTTGAGCCTCTGTTATCCGGTGATGCGCACTTTGTGTTGTCGACCCACGAGCCGTTAAGTTCAGAGCAAAATTTGTATCGAATGTTCGTGATTAGCCGCGATTACCGTTTGCTGATGAGTAAAAAACATCCTTTGGCGGACAAAGAGATCACGGTTGATGACTTGTTGAATAGCCAACTTGGTCAAATCTCACTGCAAGGGGATAAGAAGCTCTCGATCGAAAGTCGATTTAAAGATCTTGGCTTGATTGATAAGCAGCGCCAGCTGTCCATTCCAATTCAGCTTTCCAATTTTAACGTCGCGCCGGATATGGCAGAAGCAACCGACATCATCTTTCATTTACCGACACCTTTTGCTCAACAAGCCGCTACGCAAAGAGATCTTGTTTGTAAACGCGTGCCTAAAGCGTTGCGCCACCCATCAGAAGACGTCTACTTATACTGGCATAAGCGCTTTCATAACGACCCGATGTGTCGCTGGGTTCGCAATATATTCAAAGAGCTTTATACATAATCCATCTGTAGGGTGAATGAAAATTACGAATACCTATCGAGTTGGATATAGATCTCTTTCATTATTTGAATGGTGAATAACGAGAATCGATTTTTGGTATGAAACTTTCGTTGATAAGAGTGGTAGTTGGTTGTTTAATGCAAACCATTATCATTACCAATCACATATAAGAATGAATATCATGTCTGAGAGATCTCTTTTGATTCGCAAACCTCTTTTGGTTCGTAAACCCCTTTCGATCGCAGTCGCTGTTATTTGTACCTCACTTTCAGCTAACGTGTTGGCGCAAGAAGAAGCGCAAGCAACAGATGAGCAAATGGTTGTTACGGCAACTCGTACCGAGATGGCACTAAAACAAGCGCCAGCTTCAATGTCGGTTATCACCGCGCAAGACATTGAAGACAGCCCTGGTATTACCTTGGCAGACATCGTTGCCGAATCAACGAGTGTAGAGTCTGATTTTGATAGCACACGTGCTGGCCGTCAGATGATCTCTATTCGTGGTATGGATTCAGATTACACTCTTATCATGGTGAACGGTCGTCGTTTAAGCTCTGCAAGTGCCATCATCCGTGGTAACGACTTTGACCTATCAACGATTCCTGCTGATTCGATCGAACGTGTTGAAATAATCCGTGGCCCAATGTCTGCACTTTACGGTTCAGATGGTATGGGCGGTACAATCAACATCATCACTAAGGCTCCAGAAAACGATTGGAGCTCTACACTGAGCATGGACACTTCATCTCCACTTGATGGTGATGGAGGGGAAGAGTATTCGATGGGCTTCACGACATCTGGTGCGTTGATTGAAGACGAGTTGTTTGCTCGCCTATCTGTTAACCAAACTAGCCGTGATGCTTGGCAACCCTATTCTGGTACGCATAGCTCTGGTTACGATCGTTCAGACATTACTGCGTTAGAAGAAAGAGAGACATTAAGCTTACTCGCGAGCCTGACATGGAATGCAACAGACAACCAAACCATTGATTTCGATTTTGGTTACAGTGACGACGAACGTGAGTCATCTGCGGAAAACGTATCATCTGTGATTGAGTCTGACACACGTGTTGTACGTCAGAGCCAAGCGATCACACATAGTGGTTTTTGGAGCTGGGGTGACACGCAAGTACGTTATTCACGTGAAAATGTGACAGATAATGATGCTGCGGACTCAGATACTAACTATAGCAGTGACATCGAAGAACTGACTCAAATTGTTGAAGCTTCGGCGACCACTTATCTTGGTGATAGTCACACCGTAACGTTTGGTATGGACTACCAGTTGAGTGAATTAACCAACAAAGAAAACTTAGTCAATGGTACATCTGAAGCTTATCAAGGTGCGTTATTTGTTCAAGACCAATGGTTAATGACGGATCAACTAACGGCAACCATTGGTGGTCGTTTAGATAAGCATGAACTGTACGGTGAAGAGTTCAGCCCACGTGTGTACTTGGTTCATCAAACAACGAATGACCTGATCATCAAGGGTGGTGTGGGTAAAGCATTTAAAGCACCAACATTGACTCAAAATCAGACAGACTACACAGTTAATAGCTGTAAAGGCGTATGTGATTTACATGGCAATGAAGATCTTAAGCCCGAAACCAGCTTGAACTATGAGATCGCTGCGATTTATAGCCAACCTCGTTGGAATGTTGAAGGTGCCTTATTCCGAAATGAAATCAACGACCTAATTGATCGTGATGAAACCTATTGTGAGAACGGCGGAGTGTTTGAATCGGGTAAAGGTTGCGCTGATAGTTCAAGCTCAACTGGCTATGTGAATGGTAAGCGTACTTATACAAACGTATCAGAGGCTGTAGTTCAAGGTGCTGAGCTTACAGGCCAATTCCAAATTACTGATGAATGGGGTGTGTCTGGTAATTACACATTCTTAGACACTGAAGATAAGTCTACTGGTGACGAATTACTTGAGCGTTACAAGCATTCGGGGTTAGTTAAACTGAACTGGAGCCCAACTTACGATCTAAGTACCTTCGTGAGTGCGCGTTACCGTGGTGAACGTCAGATCGAAAGCGATCTAACTCAAGACGCTTACACAACGCTGAACCTAGGTGCTGTCTACAACGTGAATGCTTCAGTACGACTACGTGCAGGTATCACGAACTTAACTGACGAAGCTGTATCACAAGAGCTAGAGAGCATGGGCTATGTTGAAGAGCCACGTACTTACTACGTAGGTATGACAGCGGACTTCTAATTTAGAGTTCAGTAACTGATAGCTTGATACAAAAGAACCCACACTGGCTGATGCTCTAAAAGGAGAATGGCGAGTGTGGGTTCTTTTTTGATCTATAGATTTGGTTTAATTTGCCGTTTATCTATTAATCTAGATTTTGACACATGTGATCAGCGCATTACCGGACTGAGTATCCCAAGGAATCAGCTTGTCGTAATCGTGCTCGAAGATATTAACCTCGAAGTAGGGCTTCAATATCTCGATTAACTCTTTAAACGAGAATGCCACCATTGGGTGTTCATCATTCCACACTTGAGTTTCACCAGCAGTCGTCTTTTCGATGCTAAGCTTTAGCGCTTGCTTATCACCCTGACCAGAGTAATACCAACCAGAACGGAACGTGAAATCGTCTTTGTCTTGGTTTTTTGTGTGTCTAACAAACAGGTCGTTGCTGATCTTGTCTTTATCAACCACGTTAAAACAGAAAATACCTTCTGGCTTTAACGCACGATGCACACTTTCAATACACTCTTTAAGCTTCTCAAGGCCATCGTTGTAATGGATGGAATACAGGAAGCAAGTGATAAGATCGAGTGGTTCCGTGACCTCAAAGTTACTCATGTTTTGTACTGAGAACTTGGCTTCCGGGCAGCGAACTTCTGCGATATCTAACATCGGCTTGTTAAGATCTAGGCCACCGCTTTGGTAACCGAAATCAATAAAATGACGAACGTGTGGGCCAGTGCCACAAGCTAAGTCGAGGTGTGTTTTTCCTTCATTTCCAAAGATTTGATGGAGTCTACGTACGCAGTTACTTTGCGCTTGGTAGTCAATATCTACACACATTAAATCATAGTAACCGGATAGGTCGGTATAGAGTGCGTTGGCGGACATATTTGCCTGCAGCATAAGCTGAAAAATTAGGGTGGCGCATCATATACCGAAATTGGAAAATCGCAATCAAATATTCGATCAATGAAAGCGTTTTATTTTCTAACTTATGGTCGTTTTAAATGAGACCGTTTAAAGGGATGTTTAAGCTGCCAACAACATCAGTACGCGTGTCATCGCTATTCACTTTGCCCTGACTACTTATTCGTTAACTAAAACAGGTGTTGCTCCCTCAATGCAGCGACCATACGGGCTTTGCGGAACGCTTTTATCACGAGACGAGATAGGAAAAATATGGTATCTAGGTAAACCCAGTGTGACATTTATAATTTTATGATTAATCAGTAATTTTACTGATTCAAACCGAGTTCTTGAAAAGGAAACAATTCAGGAAAGTGGGCTGTTGATAAAAACCAAATCACTCAAGCTAAATAAGCGAACTAAACAAGGAGAGTTGAAACAATGACATCAGCAATAAATGCACAGGGTTCAATGGAAAATAGAACAGCATTGGAAAGCAGTGCTTCAATAGAAATTAAGGTGGATGACTTGTCGGGTGGGGAAGTCATTGAATTACTTGAAGAGCACCTCGCTGATATGTACGCCACTTCGCCAGCCGAAAGCGTTCATGCACTGGATCTAGATGGGCTCAAGTCACCAGAGATTACTTTTTTCAGTGCTTGGAAAGACAGCCAACTACTTGGGTGTGTTGCCATTAAAGAGCTAAATACTCAACACGCTGAACTCAAATCAATGAGGACCTCACAGTTTGCACGAAAGTCAGGTGTTGCCAGCCAACTTTTACAACACGTATTAGATACAGCGGCCATTCGCCAGTATCAAACAATCAGCTTAGAGACTGGCTCAGAAGACTACTTTAAGGCCGCACGTAACCTGTATGAAAAGTTTGGCTTTGGATACTGTGAACCCTTTGCTGATTATGTGTTGGATCCGCACAGCCAGTTTATGCGTATTGAGTTGCGTTAAGAGGCTAGCCTTAGATGTCGACTTACTTTGCAGGTTTCTCCCTTGGCCTTTCGCTGATTCTTGCGATTGGCTCTCAAAATGCGTTTGTTTTAAAGCAAGGGCTTAAGAACCAACACGTATTGGCAGTTTGTGCTGTATGTGCCATTTCTGACGCCTTACTGATTAGCTTTGGCGTGACGGGCTTTGGCGCAATCGTTAAACAGTTCCCACAAATTGAGCAGTTCGCCCGTTATGGTGGCGCTATCTTTTTGGGTGTCTATTCATTCTTAAGCTTCCGATCAGCATTTACCGAAAACCACGCCTTAGAAGCCACGGCAGAAACTAAAGACTCATTAACCAAAGCGATTGCGATGTGTTTGGCGTTCACTTGGCTTAACCCGCATGTGTATTTGGATACTGTGGTATTGCTGGGGTCTATCTCAACTCAATATCAACCGGATCAAATGTTGTTTGGCGCTGGGGCGGTATCGGCGTCATTCGTGTTCTTCTTTTCACTTGGATATGGCGCTCGCTTCTTGGCTCCAATGTTTAGGAACCCGAGAGCGTGGAAGGTGTTGGAATTTGTCGTTGGCGTGATCATGGCATCTATTGCAATATCTTTGATTGTCTAGCTGCGCGTAATTAGGCTTCCATTTTGGTATAGGTGTTGAATACACGCCAGTAGAAAGCCTAACCTTACGTTTAATCTCACAAGCAGATGCAGTAAATATCGAATTCTTCGGCCCGAATGGTAATAGACTGGCAAGCCGTGATGTAGCGTTTAGCACAGTAACTCTGGGCGCTTCGTACAATTTTTGACGACCTCTGTGAAATAGCTTAAAGCTAAAGCTATGGACACCTAAAACCGCTCTAACGTTGAGCGGTTTTTTTATGTCAAAAATAACGATTGGTCACGCTATGGGCGGAGTTGGTCCAAAGCCTGAAATTAGTTGGTTTTCACAAGCTTATAAAAGGGAATTATCTCGACTATTTTGGTAGATTAAAGGTATTACAGACTTCCAGTGAGCAGCAATGAAGATTCTTCACACGTCCGATTGGCACCTTGGCCAAAACTTCTACAATAAAAGCCGCAAGAATGAACATGAACGGTTTTTACAATGGTTACTTGAGCAAGTTACAGAGCACGACATCGACGCGATCATTGTTGCTGGCGACATTTTCGATACCAGTACACCGCCGAGTTACGCTCGTGAGATGTATAACAAGTTTGTGGTCGATTCGAACAAGATCGGTTGCCAATTGGTGTTATTAGGTGGAAATCACGATTCAGTCTCTGTGCTTAAAGAGACACAACAGCTGCTCAAATACATGGGCGCAGACGTGATTCCTAATACCAATGAAGATTATGCGACTCAGGTTGTCGAGCTAAAAGGTAAGAACGGCGATGTAGAAGCGCTGGTTTGTGCCATTCCTTTTATTCGCCCTCGCGATGTGTTGATGAGCCAGGCGGGTGTCACTGGCGTTGAGCGTCAGAAGCAACTCGGCGATGCAATCAAACAGCATTATCAAAGTGTTTATGATGCGGCGGTTGCTAAGCGCGCGACGTTTGCAAACAGCGAGCACATGCCGATCATCGCTACCGGCCACTTAACTGCGATGGGTGTTCAACAATCGGATTCGGTACGTGATATCTATGTCGGCAACCTTGATGGTTTTGCCGCTGATGGCTTCCCAGACGCAGACTATATTGCACTTGGTCATATCCACCGCCCACAAGTGGTGGCAAAGCGTGAATACATTCGTTATTCAGGCTCTCCAATCCCACTAAGTTTTGATGAACTTAAGTCTCAAAAACAAGTGTGTGTGGTTGAGTTTGTTGAAGGTGAGCGCACCATTTCTCAACTGCCTGTTCCCACATTCCAACCTCTAGCTGAAATCAAAGGCGACTTGAGCGAGATCGAATCTCAGCTTAACCAATACATAGGTTTAGATAGCGACCAAAGCGTATGGTTATCGATAGAAGTGCAAGCGCAAGATTACTTGTCGGATCTACAAGAACGTATGCGCGCACTGACCGAAGGATTGAATGTGGAAGTACTTCAACTGCGCCGAGCAAGAGAGCGTCGTAATCAAGCATTAGAGCAAGAGTCGGCAGAGACCTTATCTGAACTGAGCCCGATGGACGTGTTTACGAAGCGTATTGCCTTAGAAGAGTTTGAAACCGATTCTGAAAAAGCGCGTTTAGAGCGCATGACGGTGAAGTTCAAACAAGTGATGGTCGAAGTGTCTGAAAGCGCTCAAGCGCCCAATAAAGTAGAAGAGTAATCGTATGAAGATTTTAAGCCTAGAATTTGAAAACCTGAACTCTTTGAAAGGGCGCTGGAAGCTCGATTTTACCCAATCGCCGTTTGCAGAAAACGGTCTGTTCGCAATTACTGGTCCAACTGGGGCGGGTAAAACCACCATTCTTGATGCGATTTGCTTGGCACTTTTCCATCGCACACCGCGTTTGAAAAGCATTGCTAAAGGTAATAATGAATTAATGACTCGTGGTACGGGCGAGTGTTTTGCTGAACTGGAATTTGAAGTTCAAGGTAAAACGTACCGATCTAATTTCCACCAAAAGCGAGCGCGTGGAAAACACGATGGCGCATTGCAAACGCCGACCTGTGAATTTGCAGATGCCGACACAGATAAAGTGTTAGAGACCATGCTCACTAAGAAGATCAAGTTGGTGGAGCAGGTCACGGGCCTCGATTTCTCACGCTTCACTAAATCCATCATGTTGTCTCAGGGTGAGTTTGCGGCGTTCTTAAATGCCAATGCCAACGATCGTGCAGAGCTACTAGAAGAGCTGACGGGTACCGAAGTGTATAGCCTGATCTCAGAGCGTATCTACGATCATTTTAAGTCGAGTGAAGAGTCGCTTAATCAACTTAAAGCGAAAGCTGAAGGTGTGAGCTTACTGTCTGAAGAGCAAATCAAAGAGCTGACCGCAGAGCGTGAAACGCTAGAAGTAGAGCAGAAGCGTTTAGCCGAGCAATTAAAAGAGTGGCAAGCCCATCTTAGCTGGTGGAAAGACGTGACCAAAGCTGAGCAAACTATTGCGGCCAGTGAGCTCGATCTGAAAACCGCTCAAGATGAACTAGACCGTAACCAACCGTCACTAGAGCGCTTGGCAAACAGTGAGCCGGCTGAAAAGCTGCGTCCAGTACACAAAGATTTAAAGCGTTGCGAACAAGAGGTGAACACTACTCAAGCTCACCTAGATAACAGCACCAAGTTACTTGCCGTTCGTGATGCAGAAATGCAAGACGCGCAAACTAAACTGACTCAAAGCAGTGCGATTGTCGAACAGGTAAAAAGTGAGCAACAAGATCAAGATAAGATCATCGATCTCGTGCGTCCGCTAGACAACCAAATTGCCGTACTCAAAGATAAGCAAACTGCGACCGTTAATGCAGCGAACACGCTAAACGAGCAACATACGCAGCAGCTTAATCAACAGGTCGTTTTGGTTCAAAAAATAGATGCACTAAAGCAACAAGATCAACGCAGTACTGAGTACTTAAATACGCATCAAGCTGACCAGCATTTGGAAAAATACCTAGGTCAGTGGCAAGCAAAGGTCGAGCAAGTTCGTACTCTAGAGCGCCAGCATTCAGAGCAGTTGAATTCAGCGAAGCAAGCGTTGTCTGCGGTTGATGCACAGCAAACGATTATCAAATCTGCTCAAGACGCTAAAGCAACGCAAGATAAAACTTTAGCTGAATTGGTTGTGCTAGAAAGTAGTGCAAAGCAACAGTGGGAAGCCTTGCAAGGCAACACTAGCGAGCAAGTGTTGAATTCGCAAAAAGATCTGTTGGAGTTTTGGAATCGCAATACGCACTCATTACTCGAGATCAATCGTTGTTTCCTAAATGCCCAACAACAGCTGCACGCAAAAACACAGGCACATCAAACCAACACCCAGTTGGTCGACAAGGTTTCGAAAGAGCGTGAAGTGTTGCTTCTGCGATACCAAGAAAAAAAGACCTCACTTGAACGTTTAGTTCGCTTAATTGATCAAGAAGGTGACCTTGCGAAATACCGAGCGTCATTGAAGCCAGGTATGGATTGTCCATTGTGTGGTTCAACAGACCATGCGATCGAACAATCACAAAGTTCGAAGGATTTGAATGCCCAGAAAGAGCTTGAGGAACAAGAATTAGCAGCGATTCAGAAAGAAGGCCAAGAGCATCGTCAGCAGTTAGATTCTCTTACCCTTGTGATTGTAGCGCTTAACGATGACATTCAACGTGCGCAAGCGGATATTCAACAAGCTCAGCTGAATTGGCAAGGCGTTGTCGGCAAGCTTCAACAGAGCTTATCGGATTTCGTTGGCACGGCTCCTGAACTGGCACTGCTAACGATTAACGATTTAGGCAATGAAGCTACAGTCGCGACCTTTGCTCAGCAGTGTGAACTTCAACTAAGTCAGAGCGCGCAGCAACTCAAAGCGTTGGGTGATGCTAAAGCGCATTACGCTGAAGCTGAGAAACAACGCCTGTCTGTAAGTGTTATGGCTGACAAGGCGCAGTCTAATCTCGAGTTGGCCGAGCAACGCTTAGCTGATTTGAATAAGCAAAACCAAGTCGCAAACGAGCAAGTGACTCAAATAGCTCAAGCGAAAGGCCAGCAATGGAACGCTTTGAAAGAGAGCATTGTTCAAACTTCTATCGAAGCACCTGAACTTGAGCATATCGATGATTGGTTTACTGCGAAATCGCAAGCATCAAGCACATGGCAGCAAACCAAACAGCAACAGGCCGATATTGAGAAGCAACTGATTACTCAAAATGCCGAATTGAAAACGTTAGACGACAAGCTAAGCAGTGTTGAGAAAGAGCTCGCGACACTGACGCAACAGAGTGAGTCTTTAGTGTCAGAACTCACTCGTGTAACGGCTGAAAGAACAGAGTTGTTTGGTGACAAAGACATTCAAGCCACCAGCAATGCGATGAAGCAAAAAATCACTGAAGCGGTAAATGCATTTGATGCCGCTCAGTTAGTGCTTAACCGCAGTGAACTGGAACATCGAACCGAGCAAACCAAACACACTGGTTTCTCGGACGAGCTAGTCAGCAAGCAGTTCAGTCACACACAAGCGTTGAATGCTTGGTTAGATGCACTGAAAGCTAGCCCATTCGAAGATGAGGTGAATTTTGAAGCAGCGTTGTTGGATGAAGAGGTTAGAACTCAACTTCAAAGCCTGAAGAAGACTTTAGACGAATCGATTGTCAGTGCGCAAGCAAGGTTGAACACCGCCAAAACGACGAAAGTGGAGCTACAAAACCACGAAAATGCGAAAGCATGGCAAGAGCAAAACCAACAGCAAGTTGAAGAAGCGACGACTGATTGTCAAAACGCACAACAAAGCCATGCAACCAAGATCGGCGCAATTTCTGCCAATCTTGAAACGGATAGCCAGAACCGCAGCAATCAGCAAGATCTGTTTAAGCAAATTGATGAGCAACAAGTCGAGTTTGATGATATCTCTCGTTTGAACTCACTTATTGGCTCTAAGAACGGCGACAAGTTCCGTAAGTTTGCCCAAGGTTTAACATTGGAAAACTTGGTGTACCTTGCGAACAAGCAGCTACAACGTTTGCATGGTCGTTACGAGCTTAAACGTAAAGCCGACGATGGTTTAGAACTGCAAGTGCTCGACACATGGCAGGGCGATGTGATGCGTGATACAAAGACTTTATCAGGTGGCGAAAGCTTCTTGGTGAGCTTGGCGTTGGCATTAGCGCTTTCTGATCTTGTGAGCTACAAAACCAGTATTGATTCTCTGTTCTTAGATGAAGGTTTCGGCACGTTGGATAGTGACACATTGGACATTGCCCTTAACGCGTTAGATAACTTGAATGCATCAGGCAAGATGATCGGTGTCATTAGCCACGTTGAAGCACTGAAAGAGCGAGTGCCCGTTCAGCTTAAAGTGACAAAACACTCTGGCTTAGGTGTGAGTGAGATGGAGAAGCAGTACAAGGTTGTCGCTTAGGTTGTTACTTTGGTTCTTGCTAAATTTATCTGCGCAGAAATAGAGCTAGATGAAGCAGATCCCCGACTCAGTCGTTCCTCCTTCTCGAGGATGACGGAGTCGGGAGTAGTCACAAATCACTACGCAGTCACTCCTTAAAGTCAGGAACGAACGTCATAGAGAACTAGGCTTTGTTCGTATTGCCTTCGTCATTCTCTAAAGCGAGGTACGAACGGAATAGGGAATCTAGATTTGTTCGCATTACCTTCGTCATTCCCTAAAGCGAGGTACGAGCGTAATAGGGAATCTCTAGTAAACGCAGGAAGTGGATGCTTCAAGAAGGGAACGGCCATGCACAAGAAACCCCATTTACCGACTAAGATATGTCCTGTTTGCCAAAAGCCTTTCGCATGGCGTAAAAAATGGCAGCGCTGTTGGGATGACGTGATCTACTGTTCTGAACGTTGTCGTCGTAATAAGTCTTAGTCCCATAATCTGAATAGATCAGGTCAATCCTCATGATCTAAACCCGTTAACTCCAATATTTCCTTCCTTTGTCGTAATTTTGATGATCCTTTAATCGTTTCGTCATTCATTTCTCAAGTTAATATTTCTATCTGTAAGATAAGTGATGTATAAAGGCGGCATGAAGATACCTAAAAGAATACAGCCTTTAGTTGACGACGGTTTAGTCGACGAGGTGACAAGCCAACTCATGAGTGGCAAAGAAGCATCGGTGTACATTGTGCGCTGCGGCGATACGATCCGTTGTGCCAAGGTATATAAGGAAATAAGCCAACGCAGCTTCAAAAAAGCGACCGCGTATCGTGAAGGCCGAAAAGTCCGAAATAGCCGCCGCGCTCGAGCGATGGAAAAAGGCTCTGGCTTTGGTCGTGAACAACAAGAAAAGGTTTGGCAAAGTGCTGAAGTGGATGCCTTATATAAACTGGCAGAAGCGGGTGTTCGTGTGCCTGTCCCTTATGGTTGCTTTGATGGCGTACTGCTTATGGAGCTGGTCACTGACGATGAGGGTTACGTTGCACCACGTTTGAACGATGTCGTTATGTCAGCAGAGCAAGCGATCGAAGACCACGCCGTGATGATGACTTACGTAGTTAAAATGCTGTGTGTTGGTTTGATCCATGGTGACTTGTCTGAGTTCAACGTATTGGTGGATGAGTACGGTCCAGTAATTATCGACCTACCACAAGCGGTTGACGCTTCGGCTAACAACAACGCTGAGTGGATGCTGGCTCGTGACATCAATAACATCCGTGACTATTACGCTCAGTTTGCTCCTGAACTGGCAAAAACCGAGTATGCCAAGGAAATGTGGGCGCTGTACGAGAAAGGCGACTTGAAGCCAGACAGCAAACTGACGGGTGAGTTTACGGAAACCGACGACTTGGCTGATATCGAAGCCATCATGCAAGAGATAGACGCTGCGCGAATTGAAGAACAACATCGACGCGAGCGAGCTAAAGAAGAGAAAGAAGGTGTTGACGATACTAAGTTCAATTGGGCTGAATAATCGTGATGATCAGTTTTGATCTTTAGCTAGATATCAACCAAACGCCTTTTAAAACAGAGGCGTTCTTTCTAAATAAAAACCCAATGGAGCTTCAACTCTGTTGGGTTTTCTTTTTTAGCACTAATGAAAGACGGACACTCGTATCAACTACCAATTTAACTGTTCACCATCGTAAGCGTAGAAGTGCCCACTGTTATCCGGTGTGGCAGTGCGAATAATATCGACCAACTGATGGGCGACATAGCTTGACTCAAACAACTTACCTTCAGGGACATTGGTCTGAAAAGGCTTCGACAGAGCTGTGTCTGTCGTGCCCGGGTGCAGAGCCAACACGGTGCCTTTCTTAATGGTGCGTTGCCATTCGATCGACATGGTTTTGATGAACATATTTAGGGCTGCTTTCGATGAGCGGTAGCTATACCAACCGCCTAATCTGTTGTCTGAAATACTGCCAACCTTTGCGGATACCACAGCAAACTTTGGATTGTCGCTCGCTTTAAGTATCGGCGTGAAGTGTTTTGCTAATAACAAGCTGGGCAGGGTATTCACAGAGATGTTTTTGAGGAAAAACTCAGGGTCGATGGACGACAAGTTCTTTTCCGGTCCAAGATCTGGAGTGTGGAGCATACCCACGCAGTTGATCAGCCAATCAAGTTGTTCAAACTCAGAACTCAAGCGCTTAATATCAGCTTCGTCGGTGGCGTCGACTTTGTGCCAGCTCAAGCGATTGTTTTCTTGTTCCGGCTGTTGAGAGTGGTAAGTCGCGTCTACATGCACATCAAGAAAATCAAACCGAGAGAGCTCAGATAATAGGTGTTTAACCACAGCGAAACCAATACCGCCGCTCCCACCGACCACCAATATGTGTAATCTGAGTTGCTCCACCATTATAAGTTCTCCAAGTTTGTGATTCGTTGTTCAGCAGTATCGAGAATCGCTTGTTGTGATTGCTCATCCATGTTGTCCCAAGAGCGATATAACATTCCCATACGTGGGTTGCGGTTTAACGCATCGCGGTGCTGGTCCATAAAGCGCCAATACAAGCTATTGAAAGGGCAAGATTGCTCGCCGCTGCGTTCTTTTATCTTGTAGTGACAGCCTTTGCAGTAGTCACTCATGCGGTTGATATAGGAACCGCTGGCAGAGTATGGTTTGGTTCCTACGATCCCGCCATCCGCAAACAGTGCCATACCTCGCGTATTTGGCATTTCAACCCACTCAATCGCGTCGACGTAAATACCGAGGTACCAACTGTCGACTTGGTCAGGGTCTATACCCGTGATTAAACAGAAGTTGCCAGTGATCATTAACCTTTGGATGTGGTGCGCGTAAGCAAACTCAAGAGACTGGTCAATCGCATGCTTCATGCAGTTCATCTTGGTTTGTCCGTCCCAAAAGTAATGGGGCAGGTTATTATGTGCTGAGTAATGGTTTTTGTTGGCGTAAGCAGGCATGTTTGCCCAATAGACGGCGCGTATGTACTCTCGCCACCCCAGTATTTGGCGTACAAATCCTTCGACCTGTGCAATATCGATGCTTGGCTTATCTGGTGAGCTGTCTCGAAGACAGGATGCTTGGTAGGCCGACAGTGCTGCATCAATCACTTCTTTAGGGCTCAGCAGTTTACTGTTCAGCGAGAACGATATACGGCTATGATACAAGCTCCATTTAGAGTCGTGCTCTGTCGTCATCGCATCTTGAAACTGCCCAAATAACGGCAAGCAGACTTGGCAGAAATGAGCGAGTAGAGACAAGCTTTGTGCGCGGTTCACCGGCCATAGTAACTGGTTACCGACTTGACCAATAGTTTGCACTTGGTGGTGCTCGATACGTTGCAAAATGTCGGTTATATCATTGGTAAACATCAGCGGCTGAGGTAGGTTTTCGATGTCTTGTTTCTTGAGCTTATTTCGATTGTTCGCGTCGTAATTCCATTTTCCGCCAACGGGCTTTCCGTCTTCTAGCAAAATGTCGAAACGTTTTCTCATTCGGCGATAGAAGTGTTCCATCATGATGTGTTTGTCTTTTGGAAACTGTTGTTCTATCTCCTCGAATGGAAAGAGGAAGTGTTCTGTATCACAACAACCTTTGGTCGCATTGGTCAGCTTGAGCTTGTTCATCTGCTCTAAGAGGCGATATTCATCTGGCCTTTGATATTCGAATTTCTCTGCGCCGAATTCGTGTACATAGTGCTTTAAAAGTGTGTCTAGGTTTTCAAATTGCGTTGTGTCGTCAAGAGTAAGGTGTAGTACTTGATGACCTTGTTCTTTGAGTTCGTTAGCGAAGTAACCCATCGCACAGAAAAACGCGGCCACTTTTTGAACGTGAGAGGCAACATAATCTGTTTCTTGTTTTAGCTCAGCAATGATGTAAATAACGTCATCGTTAACCTGTCGAAACCATGAATGCTCAATGTTGAGTTGGTCACCTAATACAAGTCGTACCGTTTTAAATTTCATAATGCGTCCTGGTTTGTGAGGCTTGTTGTGACTGCGTTACCGCCTGTCCATTGATTGATGAAGGCATGGTCTGGGTCGTACATTTCAGTACGTTGATTCAAATCGAAATGACGTGATTTGTTAATTATTAGACGCTTACGAGTTGATAGGCTGACAAGATCACAAATGATTACTCTAAGTGGGAAATAGGAGATTTCGGTCAGGATGAGTGTGTTGAAGAGGATATCAAGCCAACCAATAATACCGATAGAGGTTGGCAAAGCCGGTTATTTTTGAGTGTCGAACTGGAGCTTCTATTCCATAGGAACAACGAGAATATCGATAGGGGAAGTATCGATGATCTGTTTAGAATGGGAGATGAGCTTATGCCAAAAATCATGGTGATGGCCACACAGCAATAGGTCAACGCCATTTGCTTCGATGGCATTTTTGAGCTTATCGTTCAAATCACCCGTTCCCACGAAAATGTGCTTAATTGGGTGTTTGGCGTAGGCTTCAAACTCTTTCAAATGCTTAACGGCATCTTCATTGATGGGTAAATCACCGTCATTTCCTTGAATATCAACGAGCTCTGGGTAAATTTCTCCATGCGTACCATCGATATAAACAAATGAAATGCCAGCCTCCAGTTTATCAGCGAAGAAGGTCGCTCTATCAATGAGAATCTTGGTGTCGTCAGACAGTTCAAGTGCGACCAGAATATGTCGGTAATCCATAATTAAAGCCTCTTGTTGTGAGTTATGTATCAAGCATAGTTTCTGTTGGCACAAATGATATCGAAGAGGTCTCATAATGCGTAAAATCATCATTCAATGTTCTTCTAAGCACTATCGTATTTATATCGCTTTGATTGATAAGAAATTTACAAAAGGTTGATATAGTGGTTGAAGCGCTAGCTTATGCTGTTAGATAGGCTTGATAGTTCAATGCGCCAATAACGAAGAGGCATCAATGACAGCACTACTAACCATTCCCACTCGAACATTAGGTTTCGACTACGACATTGAGATCCGAGATTGGTCTCAAAAGCTCGTCGGCTTTCATGTGTTGGAAGATGGTAGACGACCGCTTGATGGGGGCATTGGGCTGAGCCTCAACCTTGTTGAACAGTTTGACGTGAATGGTCGTTGGTTAGACTCATTGCCTACGCGCTATCGTGAAATCACCGACGACTTTCCAGAGTACCAATACCAGATGCTGTGGCTTGCTGCGAATACCTATGAAGCCGCACAATTGCTTGAATTAAGGCCTGTTATTTTAGCTTTGATCTGCATGAAATACAGTGTCGACAACAAGAAAGCACTGGCACTAAGTCGCTTAGGGCAGAAGAAGATCCTTACCAAGTTGGGCTTAGACGGCAGCAAGGCGACACTCAAATTCATCGACAAGCTAGAGCTTCATTACAATGTTGGTGATGAACTCGACCACATTGTTCGTATTCTCGAACCGCTGCAAAGACGAGTCCTTAAGTTTAAGCATTACTCAAAAGTTGGATACACAGCCCTGCGTTTGGACCAAGTTCATCCATTTCTAACTGGTAGCAGGCTAGGGATTGCAATGGTGGAAGAGGGCAGACTTAACGCACCGTCGAAGATGGCGATGTTCCAAGATGCGATATTGTTAGGACTAGATTTGGAGATGGATGATCCACTGCGCGCGATTACCAGTCAGAACTCTTTTGCGATGTTTGAACAACTCCATGACCGCTGGACGGAGCAACGCCAATTACGTCGTTTGGAGGGTAACTGCCCAATGGATAAAGACATCCCTTATCCCGTTCCTTTACTTGGCAATGACAACATTCATCCGCTCACGGATTATTACGACCTTGAACACGAAGGCATCGAGCAGAAGCACTGTATTGGCGTGTATCACAACCGAATCATGAGCGATCGTTATGTGGTGTTCCGCATGCTCAAGCCTCAGCGTTTAACCATAGGTTTACGCCGCGTCCCGAGCAAAGCATTTCCTTTTGAAATAGACCAAATCTGCGGAAAACGAAATGCACCTCCGTCGGAATCCGCTCGCCAAGTGATTCACGACTGGCTAGAAGCGAGTAAGCAAAAATATCCTAAGCAATAGCCATTAAGTAGAAGGAATACAGGATGTTTCAACAAGGCGATCTTTGCCCTCATTGTGGTTTGATTATTGTGATGCCTACGGATCTGCAAGGTGAATGCCTAGGATGCGGCGAAGAAATTAATCAATACCCAGCAGACGATTACGACGAAGAAGAGTAGCTTTACCTACACTTAGATTAAACAAGGCTAGGATAGCCGAATTACTCTCTTTAAAAGGACGGAAAAATGCAGAAAGTAATCTTTAGAAATTGCGATGAAAACTCACCTTATTGGCATGAGTTAGAGGGCTTATTTCAAAGTGAATGGTCTGATTTCAAGTTTAAAGATACATATAAAGAAAACGTACAACTCCCTCCAGTAATAACAGTACTTCGCGATAATGTGGTCATTGGTGGCTTGGCGTATTCCTATTTTCAAGAACCTCACCAAGTTCGTGATGTAGTGTGGATCAACGCTGTGTTTGTCGACCCTCAATGGCGCGGTCAAGGCATTGCCAGTGAACTGATTAATCGTGGTGTCAGACAGGTTTCTTCTGCAGTGCAAACTCAACTCTACGCGTACACCAATATCATGGGTCTCTACCAAGGGCTAGGTTGGTCAATCGTAAATATCGAATCAGAACCGAACCATAAAGTGATGAGTATTGAGCTTAATCGATAAGCTCGGAATAAAAGCCTGATATTAGTTTATCTGCCGTTCGAGTATTGAATTTCTCCCTTTCATCCATAATGCATAAACCTGTTAAATTTTCGTTGAAACTCATGCCGATATCGCCTTTAAATCAAACAACTAGCTGTTGATTAAAACGATCAAGACGATTTATTGCAGCAGTTGTTGAGCACAAAGCCTATATTGACTAGAATGACGCACTTTTTTTATTTACGTACATACAGGTAATGAACATGAGCGATACTAATTCAAGACCAGCTTTACCAGATCATCTTGCAGGCAACCCACGCAGCCCACACCACGTTGCTGAGTGTTTCGAATACCCAATCGGCATTCGTCTAAATGGTAAAGAGCGTACTGATGTTGAAGAATACTGCATCAGCGAAGGTTGGGTTAAGATCCCTTCTCCAAAAGCGCTAGATCGTTTTGGTCAGCCAATGCTTATTACTCTAAAAGGCACTGTAGAAGCTTTTTACATCGACGCATAATCATGTCGTGTGGCTAGCTAATACTTCGAGTAATTAGCTAATGTTTGCTTAATTAGCCAACATCAAGCCACCAAGCGTTATTACCTAAAAGGGTCTAGAGAAATCTAGACCCTTTTTGTTTGCATTGATTTTAGCGAACTTCTTTAACCAATAGCCCAAACCACCTTCATAACTCCACAGATTCAACCAAAATTGTTGTTATTCACTATGCATTCGCAGTAATAACAAAGTTGTTGTTGGTTGATTTATGTTCGCTCGCTCTTTTTGGATTTATTCGTACTCGAAAGTTCTGATGTTTAATTAAACAGATACAAACAAAAATATGAAGCGCAGTCTAATTAAATGAAACTAATATGCTGTATTTAAAGTTATTTTTTGTTAATAACTACCTCTATCACAGAAATTAATCCTGAAGCACATACAATTCCCTTGATTTCGAATGAGCGCTAAATTTTTTCGTTCGAGCATTTAAATTCTTCCTTCGCCCAATAATTATGAGGTTCCTATGTTTGGAATATTCAAACCTATGGCGCATATCGATCGCTTGTCATCAGATAAGATCGATAGCACCTACACACGACTACGATGGCAGCTGTTTCTTGGCATCTTCGTTGGCTATGCGGGGTACTACTTAGTCCGTAAAAACTTTAGTTTGGCGATGCCTTATCTCATTGAACAAGGTTTTAGCCGTGGAGAACTAGGGGTTGCATTAGCGGCGGTATCTATCGCTTACGGCTTATCTAAGTTCTTAATGGGCAGTGTTTCTGACCGTTCTAACCCTCGTTACTTCCTCAGCGGTGGCTTGTTAATGTCGGCACTGGTGATGTTCTGCTTTGGCTTTATGCCTTGGGCAACAGGCAGCATCACTGCGATGTTTATCCTGCTGTTCTTGAATGGTTGGTTCCAAGGTATGGGTTGGCCAGCTTGTGGACGAACCATGGTCCACTGGTGGTCACGAAAAGAACGTGGTGAGATAGTGTCAGTATGGAACGTTGCTCACAACGTGGGTGGCGGTTTGATTGGCCCAATGTTCTTGTTGGGGCTGTGGGCTTTTAACGACGATTGGCGAACCGCTTTTTATGTTCCTGCATTTTTTGCCACTCTCGTTGCTGTCTTTGTTTGGTTTACTGTAAGAGATACACCTCAATCTTGCGGCTTACCACCGATTGAAGAACATAAAGACGATTACCCAGACGACTACGATACGTCTCATGAGAAAGAAATGACGGCGAAAGAGATCTTCTTTAAGTACGTTTTCTCTAACAAACTGTTGTGGTCAATCGCTATTGCCAATGCGTTTGTTTACCTTATCCGCTATGGCGTACTCGATTGGGCTCCAGTTTACTTAAAAGAAGCAAAAGACTTCTCTGTAGATAAATCATCTTGGGCTTACTTCTTGTATGAGTGGGCAGGTATCCCTGGCACCTTATTGTGTGGTTGGATTTCAGATAAGTTATTCAAAGGCCGACGTGCACCTGCAGGTATCTTGTTCATGGTTCTAGTGACAGTCGCTGTGTTGGTATATTGGCTGAACCCTGCGGGTAACCCAACGGTTGATATGTTGGCACTGGTTGCGATTGGTTTCCTTATCTATGGTCCTGTAATGCTGATCGGTTTGTATGCACTGGAACTTGCACCTAAGAAAGCTGCAGGTACAGCGGCTGGTCTAACAGGTTTGTTTGGTTACTTAGGTGGCGCGGTTGCTGCGAACGCAATACTCGGCTTTATGGTTGACCATTACGGTTGGGATGGCGGCTTCATTATTTTGGTCGGCGCTTGTGTAGCTTCAATCATCTGTCTGCTGTACGCCTTCTTAGGTGAGCGTGCGCACCATAAACAAAAAGATCTCGAACGAGAGAAAGAAGCGTTAGCTCAGTAGTGTATTTACTGAATCACATCTATAAATAACAACAGAGGCAGGTATATCCTGCTTCTGTTTTATCAAGGGAAACAATAATGAAAACAACGTCACTGTCTCTGACCTTATTAGCACTAAGCTTATCTGCAAATGCATTAGCAGATCCTTTAGTGATTGCGCATCGCGGTGCTTCTGGTTATTTACCTGAACACACATTACCCGCTAAAGCGCTCGCTTATGCAATGAAACCCGACTACATCGAACAAGATGTCGTGATGACCAAAGACGACCAATTGGTGGTTTTGCATGATCATTATCTAGACCGAGTCACCGATGTCGCGGATCGCTTTCCAACACGTGCTCGTTCAGATGGCCGTTACTACGCGATTGATTTTACGCTCGCTGAGATCAAATCATTAAAGGTGACCGAAGGCTTTAAGTTAGATGAACAAGGCAACAGAGTGGCAGGGTACCCAACGCGCTTCCCAATGTGGCAGTCTGATTTTCGTGTCGCTACCTTTGCAGAAGAAATCGAGCTGATCCAAGGCCTAAATAAGACCTTAGGTTATGACGTGGGCATCTATCCTGAAATTAAAGCACCTTGGTTCCATCGTCACGAAGGCAAAGACATCTCCAAAGCGGTACTTGCGACCTTGCATCAATATGGTTACCTATCGAAAGACGACAAAGTGTATTTGCAGTGTTTCGACGCCAATGAACTTCAACGCATTAATGATGAGCTCATGCCAGCGATGGAAATGGACCTTAAGCTCGTTCAGTTGATGGCCTATACAGATTGGAATGAAACCATGACCTACCAAGGCGACAAAGCAACGCCGTACAGTTACGACTGGATGTTTGAAGCTGGTGGCATGGAAAAAGTGGCGAGTTATGCTGAAGGAATTGGTCCTTGGAAGCCAATGTTGGTGGACAATGCATCGACCAAAGATAACATCATCATTAAACCGTTAATGAAGTCAGCAAAAGACGCGGGCTTAGACGTTCACCCATACACGTTCCGTGCCGACCCAGGAAGAATCCCAGCTTATGCTGATAACTTTGATGGCATGTTGGATGTCTTCTACAACCAAGTCAAAGTCGATGGTGTGTTTACTGACTTCCCAGACAAAGCGGTCGACTTCTTGAACCGTTAATATCCTGCCAATTACGAGCGACTACTAACGAGATATTCAGAGCCAAAAGCACACACTAAATGTACTTTTTGGCTCTCCTTGTACTGGCCTCGAAATCCTACCTATATTCTTCTTTCTCAGCCCACATTTTGATATTCACTCGGTTTACAGCAATAACCTGACTTGATAGGTTACTCCCAATGCAGCCAGATGCTTATTCTATAAGTCTTTATCGGCTCAACCTAATATTGAATTTGGAAAGATCATGGAAGAAAGAAGCAAAGCTTATCTTGATAGCTACCTCAACACATTACCAGCAGACGTTGCTTCGCAATACACCTCTTTTAGTGCCGACTATTACTGTGCTGATGAATACAATGCCAACCTCTGCGCCCAGTTAATTCTCAAGGGTGAAAAACAAGCGTCTTGCAGCCTTGAATATTGGTACAGCCATGAAGGCGAGACGAGACCAGTAGTTGGTCACTTGCAAGTCGTCACTGACTGGGATGGCAAGCCAGTTTGCATTGTAGAGATCACTTCAGTCTCACAGTGCAAATATAACGAAGTGACGGCGGAGTTTGCTGCTGCCGAAGGCGAGGGTGACAAAACACTCGAATGGTGGAAAGAAGCTCACTGGAACTTCTTCTCTCGTGAATGTGAAGAGCTCAAGATCTCACCAAGTGAAGACATGTTACTTATGTTGGAGCGTTTCAAAGTGGTTTATCAATAAAGGGTATTTTGTGTTTAGAAGATCGTGCTCCATAAACAGTAACAAGGTTGTCCATAATGAGCCTAACCGTCCGAGAAGTTTTTATAGGCTCGCTTAAACATTAGATAATTCATCGTATGCAGGAGGCAAGATGACAAAGCTAATCGAATTAACAGAAATAGTCTTATTCGACTGGGGCAATACGCTGATGGTCGATTTGCCAGACGCACAAGGGAAGATGTGTGACTGGGAAACCGTACAAGAAGTGAGTGGTGCTCGTGCATTACTGGGGGAGTTGTCGAAAACTCATCTAGTTTATGTTGCTACCAATGCTGGTGATTCCAGTAAAGACGACATCATTCGAGCCTTTGAGCGTGTTGGCCTGTCTCAATATATCTTGGGTTACTTTTGTAAGGCGAGCATTGGCTTTTCTAAGTTCGAGTCGGGGTTCTATCCTGCCATTATTTCTAAGCTCGGTGTTTCACCACAAGAGATCACCATGGTAGGCGACACTCTAGAGAAAGACATTTACCCAGCACTTGAAGCGGGTTTGCAAGCGGTGTGGTTGAACACGGAAGGTGCTGAGCTTAAGTCACAGCATCCAGGTATCGTACAAGTTCAATCCCTAAGCGAACTGTTGGAGTAGCGCGATTAACTCTCTGATATTAAGTTCAGATAAAGCGCTTGTCCGTTTTGACGTAAACCTCTCATCTCTTTGCTGTTTAATCCTCTAAGCTAACTCTAGTTTCTACTATGAGGGCTAGGTTATGAGTATCGAACGTCATGGAATATCGGTTGGAATTGAACGTGTTAGCGGTGAAACCATCGTTGTGTTTAAAGCGAAAGGCAAGCTTACACACGATGACTATCAAGCAATGATGCCAATTCTAAATACCACGCTAGAAGAACTCGATTCATCTAAACTCAAGATGCTGGTCGATATCTCAACCTTAACAGGATGGGAGTTACGTGCAGCTTGGGATGATTTCAAATTGGGATTAGAGCTCAATTCGAAGATAGACAAAATCGCGATTTATGGTGATAAAAGCTGGCAAGAAATGGCATCAAAAGTCGGCAGTTGGTTTGTGTCCGGTGAGATTAAGTCATTCGAAGACCATGACTCTGCGCTTAAGTGGCTAGTCGATTGATACTATTCGCGGGCAGCTAGAGAGCAGTTCGTAAACATCGCCAATGACAGTTGATGAGCATTGTCTCGAACGCTGTCATTTTTCGTTTTGGCGATGATATTTCCTATTCGATTCAATAGAGTATATTCCTTCCAGCGTGTAACATACCCAGGCTTTGTTTGGTCGCGACTAATGGTGTGGCTTGATTCAGTAAGAACGAGAACTAAAACAGAAATAAGGTCTAACGACATGCATAAGGTAATTGATAAGCTGGCTTGGATATTCATCAAAGACGGCAAGCTGTTGATGGTCAGATCAAAAGGCAAAGAACTGTTCTATCTACCGGGTGGTAAGCGTGAAGCTGGCGAAAGTGATGAGCAAGCACTGGTTCGCGAAATCAAAGAAGAGATCTCAGTCGATTTAGTGCCTGATTCCATCAAATACGTCGAGACGTTTACAGGCCAAGCTGATGGCAAAGCGGAAGGCGTATCAGTGCAATTGACTTGTTATCTTGCTGATTATACAGGCGAACTGTCTCCGGATGCCGAAATTGAAGAGCTTAAGTTTGTGGATGGCAACGACAGAGCGGTATGCTCATTGGCGGCACTGGTTGCGCTTGATTGGTTAGAAGCGAACCAGTATTTGGCTTAAGGTTTTAGCGGCTACTAGCTAATACTGAAGATTGATCTTCAAAAGATCATCGCTTACGAATAGCTTGAAGGGCGGCTGTCTTTCATCAACAGGTCGAGTTTCCTTTGAGCTTTCTTCGTGTCTTGTAAATCCACCACCTCAATCATTTCACACTCATCTCGTACCATCTCATTAATCAGGCTTGGATAGTGTCGGCAATCTTCTGGTCGGTCTAAGTAAATGCTGCATGTGTACTTGGCTTGAGCCTTGGTGTCTTTCGTCGGAACCAGCTCTAGAAAAGGGCAGCGAGTTAAACGTTCGCCAGATTCAGGGTCGAACCAGATCTCGCTTCCTCGAACATATTCAAAGATGTCTGGGTTGAACAACTCCCACAAATCGATCTCTTCTTGAGTTGCGGCAAGGTCGCCATCTCCGTATTTGATACAGCATTTTCCGCATTGATTACAATCTTTCATTATCGACTTCATAAGTTGGTGAGCTTTTATCATTTTACCACTGATAGGCGTGGCACGTTGATTTTGTTGTTCATGGTTATGCCGTTACGGGGCGGGAACTTGGAATAGTGGTACTTAAAATCAATTTATCTATGAACCACCACTCCAATCAAAGATGTAAACAGTGATACAATTTGCGCCTCTCACGTTATTCAAGCAAAGGCATCAAAATGAGAACCGTATACACCACCGAAGGCAACATTAACGCAAAGAAACAAAAAGAGGCTTACCCAAAGCTCGCTTTATGTGACAAGTGCGTTGGTGACTATGTGGTTATCGAGCAAGGTGAACGAACTTACAAGCCTTGTGCTAAATGTGGTGCCGACGATTAATGCGCCTTGATAAATACCTATGTAAAAGCACTGAACTAACCAAGCCTGAAGCGATTGAACGCATCCATAATGGCGAGGTGAACGTAAACAGTGAAACAGTTACTGATGAGTCAGCCCAGGTTCATGAAAGCAACACCATCTTGTTAAATGGCACGCCGCTTAAGTTGCGTGAATTTCGTTACCTCCTGATGCACAAGCTTGCGGGTACTATCTGCTCTAACATCGACGAAGTTTATCCTTCATTGTTCAACTACATCGAGATAGACAAAGCATCAGAACTGCACATTGCAGGGCGCTTAGATGCTGACACCACAGGCTTAGTCTTGATTACCGATGATGGGCGATGGTCATTCAACATCACTCTGCCAACCAAGTCGTGTAAGAAGGTGTATCGCGTGACATTGTCACGAGACATCAAAGACGATGTCGCTGATAAGTTTAAAGCGGGCATTCAATTGCAGGGCGAACAAAAGCCGACGCGTCCGGCAGAGCTCGAGGTGATTACCAGTAAAGAAGTGCTGTTGACCATTACAGAAGGCAAGTTTCATCAAGTAAAACGAATGTTTGCTGCGGTCGGGAATCGAGTTGTTGGCCTACACCGTGAACAGATTGGTCACGTTCGTTTGGATGTTGAAGCAGGCCAGTGGCGTTATCTAACTAAAGCCGAAGTCGACTCATTTCAGCAAGACTCTGAATAAACACCGTAACCACTTAAAGCGTTAAGCGTGTCAGCACAAGAACATCAACACTATAAGGATGTAGGATGGAAAACCTCAAAGTCTCAGAGATTAAGTCTTTCGTACCCTCGAAATACTTCGATTTATCCAAGCGTTTTTACCAGTCAATCGGCTTTGAAGTGAAGTCTGAATTTCACGATATCGCCTATCTACGACACGGCAGTTGTGCGTTCCTTCTGCAAAACTTTTATGAACCTGCGCACTGTCACAATTACATGATGCACTTGCTGGTTGAAGACGTAAAAAGTTGGTATCAAAACATCCAAAACTCTAATGTAGTGTCGGATTTTGAAGTTACCGTTTCCGATTGAGCTTGAATTTGTAACAGACTCGCGCGCATCTTCCCAATATCAAAACAATCCTTGGAGTATTTAGAAATGTTGTTTTCTAGTCTGTCTAAACCATAGGTTCATGGCTCCGAGTTATGTTCTGAACTGCTCAATTTCTTAACCGAGCATAAGAGTGATTTCGAAGAAAAGTTAATCCCTGATCTGTCATACATCGATGATATGGCACATGTGGTGAACGGTATCAAAATCAAAGGCGTTCTCCACATCAATGCGAATCAATACCGACTTCAATATTCGTTTGATTGGGAGCTGTTTCTAGGCTGTTCAGATAGAAACGAAACCGGTGTAGAGAATGGAAGTGTTCTATTCACTCTTGAGGACGATAACGTTCTTAATATCAACTTCCCAAACTACGGTTCTCGAGACACTAGCGATGAGCTCTAGTCGGTTTTTCGTGCGTGTTATACAGAAGGAACAACAATGATAACTATCGAAAGGCTTGAAGATTCACATGTGGCGTTAGTTCAGGCCATCCAACTCGCCGATGAACAGGTTAAGTTCGCTGGTACAGCTGCAGAGTTTTTATTAGACGGCAGTGAAACGACGCACTTGCACGTGATTAAGTCTGATAACGAAGTTGTGGGTTTCTTTAAGCTGGATATCGCTTACGCAGAGCACTACGAATTCTGCCCTGAAGGAAGCATTGGCTTGAGAGCTTTTGTGCTTGATAAAAACCAGCAAGGTAAAGGTTTAGGAACAGGCACGGTGAAGGCTTTGTTTCCGTATTTAAAAGCGAATTACTCAGCGTATGAGTCGATTTACTTAACTGTGAATTGCAAAAATCCGGCAGCATTCAACTGTTATAAGAAAGGCGGCTTCGAAGATATCAATCAACAGTATTTAGGTGGCGCAGCAGGCCCGCAATTTATCATGCGCGGTCGAATTGCTTAGTAATAAATTATTGATGAGAAACACCTGCACAGCTGTATGCAGGTTGAGAGTCTTAAAGAACACGAGAAGGAAATTTGATGAAGGTTCAATATCTTGAAGTGGTTACCCCAGAGGTCGATGTCGTTTGTGCAACATACGCTCAGCTCTACAACGTGAAATTCAGTGGTGCAGATGTGAACCTTGGTGGGGCGCGCACTGCAAAGCTATCTAATGGCGGGGTCATTGGCATTCGAGCACCGCTTCGTGAAACTGAAGAACCAACTGTTCGTCATTACACGTTGGTTGAGGATATTCAGTCTGCAGTAACTGCAGCCGAGAAACTAGGCGCCGAAGTTGCGGTGCCGCCAATGGAGTTACCACGTCACGGGATGTGTGCCATTGTCATTCAAGGTGGCGTCGAGCTCGGATTCTGGCAGTTATAAATGATGTATACCTTTTAGATTGTGACGGACGAGATACTACGATTTATGATGCGACACCTAGTGTCTTTACCTGCTTCATGGCATCATTCCACGCAGCTAAAACCCCAACAAGGTATGTTATGAAACAGAATATTGTCCACATTGCACTCGTGGTAAAAGACTACGATGAAGCGCTTGATTTCTATGTAAACAAGCTTAAGTTTGATCTCATCGAAGACACGTATCTGCCAGAAGAAGATAAGCGCTGGGTTGTTGTTGCTCCACCAAATTCAACCGGTGTGAGCCTGTTACTTGCTAGAGCTTCCAAACCAGAGCAACTCGATTTCATCGGCAACCAAGCTGGTGGACGCGTATTCCTATTCTTAAACACCGATGACTTCTGGCGTGATTACGAACGTATGACGTCTTTGGGCATTAACTTTGTCCGAGAGCCTAAAGAGCAAGGCTACGGCACCGTTGCTGTGTTTGAAGATCTTTACGGTAACTTGTGGGATCTGCTTCAGTTAAATCCTGAACACCCTATGGCTAACAGGTAGATAAGCTTAGCCCACAACCATCGGGTGTTGCGTATTACAAAATGTCGGTTCATTGGGAGTAACGCTTCTCTTTCGTTAGGTTAACCCTCCGCACCGCTAAATCATCAACTTAAGTTAAGGACGCTCATCGTGGAAGAAATCAAAGGCATTCTGCAATTCATGGTCGAGATTGAACAATTAAAGGATGTTCATCGACAGACAAAACCGGTTGGATTGGATCGATATGAAAACTCCGCTGAGCACAGTTGGCACGTCTGTTTGAGCGCACTCATGTTGAAAGACTATGCCAATGAAGAAATCGATATTACCCGAGTAATGAAGATGTTGCTGATTCATGACCTTGGGGAAATCGATGCGGGAGATACCATCATTTATGCCAGTGAAACCGAAGAAAACAAGCTCAAAGAGAGAAACTGCGTCGAGCGCTTGCTGAAATCATTGCCGAGCCATTCAAGAAGCGAGTATTTGGATTTATGGCTTGAGTTCGAAGCCGGTGAGTCACCGGAAGCTAGATTTGGTAAGGCGATCGATAGAGTGCCGCCTTTGCTTCATAACATCCATGGTGGTGGTCATAGCTGGAAGAAGCACAACATATCCAAAGACAAAGTCCTGACCTTCAATGGCGAGCGTATTTCTAAAGGCAGTCGTGCCTTATGGAAAGAGCTAGAAGTGCAGCTTGAAGGTGCTGCGGACAAAGGGCTATTAAAGTAAAAGTTAATTTAGTACCTAAGCGTAACAATAGCTTTAGCTGTTCAATGAGGGAAATCTCGATGGCAACTGATTCAAGATGCATGGCACTTACCTTGTGTCTCATTTCTTTCAAATAAAGATCTAGTGGACAACAATAAGTTCGAGAACCGAGTGATAAGTTGTTAGTATGCATCAACTTTATAAATATTGGTTGGCTTATATAAATGCTTGATAATAAGTATATTAAACATCCTTATCACTGCGAACAGTGTAACGCACTTACCCCGCACCTTGCTGTTAACGCTTCCGATGCTGAATCTAAAGCGGACACTGAATCTGAAAAGAAACAATGGAAGCTAGGCGTGTTGATGGAGTACCTGATGACGTTATTGTTTAAAGGTGACCATAATGTTCCCGGTTTTTATGTCGACAGTGATTACGAATACCAGTGTGAAAAGTGTGGGACTAAGTCGTGGCACTGATTGGGGATGAAAATTTGATTCAACCTTAATTTTTTGAGCTCTAACCCCGAAATCAACTCGCTTAAAGAACTCGTTTGCTTTAAGAATTAGTGAGTTTCAGTCAGGCGTATTATTCCAATTTTGTTATAGAGGACAAACGAGTGATATACCCAAAAGCTTTAAATATTGGTGACAAAATCGGATTTTTCTCACCGTCATCGCCCGCAACGGTCTTTGCACCTAATCGATTTGCTCGTGCTAAACGTTATTTGGAAAAGCAGGGCTTCATTCTAGTTGAAGGTTTGTTAACTGGAGAGTCAGAAGGGTATCGTTCTGGTTCCATTCAAGCGCGAGCCGAAGAACTCAATCAGCTCATTCGAGATCCTGACGTGCGCTGCATTATGTCGACCATTGGTGGTAACAACAGTAACTCACTGTTGTCATACATCGATTATGATGCCCTTAGAGACGACCCTAAGATCATCGTCGGCTATTCAGATGCCACAGCATTACTGTTAGGCATCTACGCCAAAACTGGATTGGTGACTTTTTATGGCCCTGCACTTGTTGCGTCATTTGGTGAGTTCCCGCCATTAGTCGACGAAACCCTCCAATCGTTTACTGACATCTTATGCTCGGATTCAAGCCAACATCAGTACACGATGCCTGAGAGTTGGACGGACATTAAACACGATTGGGAAACTCAAGACTCTGCAAAGCCAGTTTACAATAACGAATGGCACTTCATGGGAAGAGGTCAAGTAAGCGGTCGCGTGATTGGCGGCAACCTGAGTACGATGGCCGGGATTTGGGGCAGCGAATACATGCCAGAAATTCAGTCTGGCGATATTCTGCTTATTGAAGATTCACTAAAAGGCATTGAAGCGGTCGAGCGTTCATTCGCGCACTTATTGGCTTGCGGAGTATTCGATAAAGTAGGCGCTATTGTACTCGGCAAACATGAGTTGTTTGATGATAAAGGGACAGGGCGAACACCACTCGATGTACTTCTTGAAGTGCTGAACGGTAAAAATGTCCCGATCCTGTATGGCTTCGACAGTTGTCACACCCATCCCATGCTAGTCACGCCACTAGGTGTGCAAGGCACTATTGATTTTGATGACCAAACATTCAAGCTTCAAAGCCAATGGTTAGCGTCGAGTTAACCTAAACTGATGATAATAAGACGCATTAGAAAAGTGATCCTCTCTGCAAACTGAGAATCGAATCGCGTCTATACTGACATGGGTTCCGTCGCTGATTTTAGAAGTGGCGCTATGAATGTAAGTTTGATTAGGTTAAATCTCTGAGGTGACGATGAAAAAATTACTACCACTATGCGCCATTTTACTCTCTGCATCATTTTTAGCTGCGGCTTCTGATGGTTTGATTAAATACCAAAGTAATTACTCAGTGAAAGAGACCGCTGACCGCTTTGAAGAACTCGCTATAAGCAAAGGTTTGACATTGTTTGCGCGAATTGACCATCAGAAAAACGCGAGTAAGGTCGATCTTGAATTGAGACCAACGGAAGTCATCATCTTTGGTAACCCGAAAGTAGGGACACCATTAATGCAATGTGCTCAAGAAGTCGCGATAGATTTACCGCAGAAGGTGTTAGTCACTGAAGATTCAAATAAGAAAGTATGGTTGTCTTACAACGATCCTAATTACTTGGTAGAGCGTCACGCGATCAATGGCTGTGACGAGGTCGTTAAGAAAGTATCGGGTGTACTAAGCAAGCTATCAGAAGCGACAGTGGCGAAAAAGAAAGCGAAATAACCAAGACCAATTAGCACTCATTAAGACTATTAATGGGTGCGACTTGACGAGGATATAGCTTCCCAATCAACGTTTGGCTGCATTGACAACTAAGCAACAATATATAAAAATAGTTTTATGAAACTGAATTTAGCGCCATCTCATAGACAGAACCTTAAG